>NZ_SOGK01000139.1:0-38626 GCF_004564305.1 Cryobacterium sp. TMT3-29-2 | reverse complement strand
CGCAGCCCTCGGCGTGCTCGCCGCGGCCGGCGGGCAGCTGATCTCGGCCGGCGTCCGGGCGACGGATGCCGCGCGCGCCCGCTTCACGCTGCCGGCCGCGGCCGTTCCCGGTGCCCCGATCCCGGCCGGAGCCGAGCTGGACATCCCCGGCCTGGCCCCGCTGATCACCCCGAACACCGAGTTCTACCGCATCGACACGGCCCTGCAGGTGCCCCGAATCGACCCGGCAACCTGGACGCTGAAGATCACCGGCATGGTCGAGGAGGAGGTCGAGATCGGTTTCGCCGAGCTCCTCGCCCTGCCCCTCGAGGAGAGCACGACCACCCTCACCTGCGTCTCCAACGCGGTCGGCGGCGACCTGATCGGCAACGCGACCTGGCTGGGCTACCCGATCCGCCTGCTGCTGGCGCAGGCCCGGCCACTCTCCGGGGCCGACATGGTGCTCTCCCGCAGCGAGGACGGCTGGACCGCCAGCACCCCGCTCGAGGTGCTCACCGACGACCGCAACGCGATCCTCGCGGTGGGGATGAACGGGGAGCCGCTCCCCCTCGAGCACGGCTACCCGGTGCGCATGGTCGTGCCCGGGCTCTACGGCTACGTCTCGGCCACGAAGTGGGTGGTCGAGCTGAACGTCACCCGCTTCGACCAGGCGGCCGCCTACTGGACGACGCGCGGCTGGACCGCCCAGGGGCCGGTCAAGCTCTCTGCCCGCATCGACGTGCCGCGCCGGAACGCCGACGTCGCGGCCGGACCGGTGACCGTGGCGGGCGTGGCCTGGTCGCAGCACGTGGGCATCCGTTCCGTGCAGGTGCAGGTCGACGACGGCGCCTGGAACGACGCCACCCTGGCCGACGCCATTTCGGCCGACACCTGGCGGCAGTGGAGTTGGGTCTGGCCGGCGGCCCCGGCCGGGCGGCACACCCTGCGGGTGCGGGCGACGGATGCCGCGGGTCTGGTGCAGACCTCCGTGCGCCGGGACGTGATCCCCGACGGGGCAACCGGCCTGCACGACATCCCGGTCACGGTCGCCTGAACCGTCGGTCGCCACCCCGCGACAGCTGACCGGCGCGGGCGTATCCTCAACAGCGAAAACCACGCAGTGTGCCGGCGCATCGCCGCGCCCAGCTTGACGTGCCCCCGTTGGAGAGGACCGGAATCATGCGCACCCAGACGAAACTGAACGCCGCCGACCTGCGACACTTCGAGAAGCTGCTGCGCCACCAGCGCCACGATCTCGACATCGCGCTCGGCCGAATCGGCACGACCCTCGACGATGTGATCGAGGCCCGCAACTCCGGCACGGCCGACGACGAGCACGATCCTGAAGGCCCCACACTGACCATGGAGTGGTCGCGCATCTCGGGCGTGCACAGCGACCTGGAGGCGACGTCCACGACCATCGACCAGGCCCTGGCGCGCATCGCGGACGGCAGCTACGGGCTGTGCACCCGCCGCGGCGAACCGATCGGGCGGGAACGACTCGAAGCCCGTCCGGCCGCCGCCCTGTGCATCGACTGCGCACGCGAACTGGAAGCGCAGCGCCGGGCCTGACCGGACCTAGACCTCGTCGGCGACCGCCGCCGCGAACTGGGCGTTGTACAGGGCGTGGTACGCGCCATCCGCTGCCAGCAGTTCTTCATGCGTGCCCAGCTCGACGATCCGGCCGGCCTCCATCACCAGGATCAGGTCGGCGTCCCGGATCGTGGAGAGCCGGTGCGCGATCACGAAACTGGTGCGGTCGACGCGGAGGGCGCTCATCGCCTTCTGCACGAGCACCTCGGTGCGCGTGTCGACGGAGCTGGTCGCCTCGTCGAGGATCAGCACGCTGGGCTTGGCGAGGAACGCGCGGGCGATCGTGAGCAGCTGCTTCTCGCCGGCGCTGACGTTGCCGCCCTCGTCGTCGAGCACGGTGTCGTAACCCTCGGGCAGGGTGTGCACGAACCGGTCGACGTAGGTCGCGCGCGCCGCGTCCAGGATCTCCTCCTCCGCGGCATCCGGTCGTCCGTAGGCGATGTTGTCGCGGATCGTGCCGCCGAACAGCCAGGTGTCCTGCAGCACCATGCCCATGCGCCCGCGCAGGTCGTCCCGCGTCATCCGGCTCACGTCCACGCCGTCGAGGGTGATCCGGCCGGCGTCGAGCTCGTAGAAGCGCATCATCAGGTTCACCAGGGTGGTCTTGCCGGCCCCGGTGGGGCCGACGATGGCCACGGTCTGGCCGGGCTCGGCCACCAGGCTGAGGTTCTCGATCAGCGGCGTGTCCGAGGTGTAGCGGAACGAAGCGCCCTCGAAGACCAGCCGGCCGTGGGCGGCCGTGGGGGTTTCGGCGGGCTCCGAGTCGGGGCTCTGCTCGTCGGCGTCGAGCAGGGCGAAGACCCGCTCGGCCGAGGCGACGCCGGATTGCAGCAGGTTCGCCATCGACCCGAGCTGGGCGAGCGGCTGGGTGAACTGCCGGGAGTACTGGATGAACGCCTGCACGTCGCCGAGCTGCATGGCCCCGGATGCCACCTGGAGACCGCCAACGACGGCGATCCCCACGTAGACGAGGTTGCCGATGAACGTCATCGCCGGCATGATCAGGCCGCTGACGAACTGGGCGCCGAAGCTGGCCTCGTAGAGCTCGTCGTTCTTGGCCCGGAAGCGCTGCTCGACCTCCTTCTGGCGACCGAACACCGTGACCAGGGCGTGGCCGGTGAAGGTCTCCTCGATCTGGCCGTTCAGCTCGCCGGTATGGGTCCACTGCGCGACGAACAATTTCTGTGACCGCTTGGCGATCAGCACGGTCGTCACCAAGGTCAGCGGAACGGTGACCAGGGCGATCAGGGCCAGCAGCGGGGAGAGCAGGAACATCATCACGATGACGCCCACCACGGTCAGCAGCGAGGTGACGGCCTGGCTCAGCGACTGCTGCAGGCTCTGCGAGACGTTGTCCACGTCGTTGGTGACCCGGCTGAGCAGTTCGCCGCGCTGCACCTTGTCGAAGTAGCGCAGCGGGAGGCGGTTGATCTTGGCCTCGATGTCACTGCGGAGCCGGAACACGGTGCGCTGCACGACGCCGTTGAGCAGATAGGCCTGCACGTAGGCGAACGCCGCGGACAGCACGTAGAGCACCATCGCCCAGAGCAGCACGGTGGAGAGCATCGCGAAGTCGACGCCCTGGCCCGGCGTCAGCGTCATCCCGCTGAGCAGGTCGGCCTTCCCGGTGTCGCCGGAGGCGCGCAGCTGGTCGATCAACTGCGCCTGGCTCACCCCGGCGGGCAGGTCCTGGGAGATGAGGCCGGAGAAGATGAGGTTCGTGCCCTCGCCGAGCAGGCGCGGGCCGAGCACGGAGAAGGTGACGCTTGCGACGGCGAGCACCAGGACCAGTCCGAGCCACAGCCGCTCGGGACGCAGCCTACCGAGCAGCCGTTGGGCCGACGGTCCGAAGTTCATGGCCTTCTCGGCCGGGGCGC
Source organism: Cryobacterium sp. TMT3-29-2 (assembly GCF_004564305.1). Classification (NCBI taxonomy): domain Bacteria; kingdom Bacillati; phylum Actinomycetota; class Actinomycetes; order Micrococcales; family Microbacteriaceae; genus Cryobacterium; species Cryobacterium sp. TMT3-29-2. The sequence continues at coordinate 35,177 of NZ_SOGK01000139.1, read as the reverse complement.
TCATGCCGCCGAACGGGCCGTGCCCGGGGCCGGGGCCGCGCGCGGGAGGACGGTCCGAGCCTGAGCTCGGGGTGGCGTGGCTCATGCCGCTTCCTCCGCCGCGAGCTGGGATGACACGATTTCCTGGTAGGTCTCGTTGGACTCGAGCAGTTCGTCGTGGGTGCCGCGGCCGACGATGCGCCCCCCTTCGACCACCAGGATCTGGTCGGCGCCGACGATGGTCGAGACCCGCTGGGCGACGATCACCATGGTGGCGCCGCCCGTGCCGAGGGCCAGGGCCTGGCGCAGCCGGGCATCCGTCGCCAGGTCGAGCGAGGAGAACGAGTCGTCGAAGATGTAGAGCTCGGGCCGTTTGACCAGGGCCCGGGCGATGGCCAGGCGCTGCCGCTGCCCGCCGGACACGTTCGTGCCGCCCTGCGCGATCGGCGCATCGAGGCCGTCCGGCATCTCCGCCACGAAGTCGCGGGCCTGCGCTATGGTGAGGGCCTCCCAGAGCTCCGCCTCCGTGGCGTCCGGCTTGCCGTAGAGCAGATTGCTGCGCACGGTGCCGGAGAACAGGTACGGCTTCTGCGGCACCAGCCCGATGTTGCCCCAGAGCAGGTCCGGGTGCAGCTCGCGCACGTCGACCCCGTCGACCCGCACACTGCCGCTGGTGGCGTCGAAGAGCCGCGGCAGCAGGTTGACCAGGGTGGTCTTTCCCGCGCCGGTGCTGCCGATGATCGCCGTCGTCTGGCCCTGGTGCACGGTGAAGCTCACATCGGAGAGCACGGGCTGCTCGGCGCCGGGGTACGCGAAGCCCACACCCACGAGCTCCAGTTCGCCGCGGCCGACGGTGTCGACGACGGGGTGCCGCGGCGGGCGCACGCTGGACTCGGTGTCGAGCACCTCGCCGATCCGGTCGGCCGACACGGTGGCCCGCGGGATCATCACGGCCATGAAGGTGGCCATCATCACGGCCATCAGGATCTGCATCAGGTAGCTGAGGAAGGCGACCAGGGTGCCGACCTGCATGGACCCGTCCTCGATCCGGAACGCCCCGAACCAGATCACGGCCACACTGGACACGTTCAGCACGAGCATGACGACCGGGAACATCAGTGCCATCAGGCGGCCGGCCCGCAGTGCGGTGTCGGTGACATCCGTGTTCGCCGTGCCGAACCGCACGGTCTCAACGTCTTCGCGCACGAACGCGCGGATGACTCGGATGCCCGTGAGCTGCTCCCGGAGCACCCGGTTGACGGTGTCGATGCGGGTCTGCATCAGCCGGAACAGGGGCACCATCCGTACGATGATCAGCCCGACACCGATCAGCAGCACGGGCACGCTCACGGCGATCAGCCAGGACAGCTGCACGTCCTGCCGGATGGCCATGATCACTCCGCCGACGGAGAGGATCGGCGCGGTGACCATCATGGTTGCGGTCATCAGCACGAGCATCTGCACCTGCTGCACGTCGTTGGTCGACCGGGTGATCAGCGACGGGGCACCGAACCGGGTGACCTCCTGCTCGGAGAACTCGCCGACCCGGGTGAAGACGGCGCCGCGCAGGTCCCGCCCGAGCGCCATGGCGGCCTTCGCGCCGAAGTAGACGGCGACGATCGCGCACACGATCTGGAACAGCGTGATCAGCAGCATCAGGCCGCCGATGCGCAGGATGTACTCGGTGTCGCCCGTGGCGACGCCCTCGTCGATGATGTCGGCGTTGAGGGTGGGCAGATAGAGCGAGGCGATCGACTGCGCCAGCTGGAACACGACGACGGCCGTCAGCAGCCGCCGGTACGGCCGCAGGTACTTCACAAGCAGTTTCCAGAGCACCGGGTCTCCTAGCGGGTGGCGTTGGACGGCGCCGTGGAGCCGAGGATGCCGTAGAGGATGAGGGCGGTCAGCTCGTCGTCGTCGAAGCCGGGGCCGGCCGTGATGTGGGGCACGGATGCCGCGAGTGCGATCATCCGGATGACCTGCGCCGCCCGCTCCGGGGCGACGGTGAAGCGCAAGAGGTCAGGCGCGAGAACGTCGGCGAGCAGCACGGTGAACGCGTGCGCGATGTCGTGGGTGTGAGGTCTGCCCATCGAGCCCACCGCCGTCATCAGCGCGAAGACCTGCGCGAAGCGGCGGCGCAGCAGGGTGACCACGGCGCGCACCCGCTCCTCGAGCGGGAGCTCACGATCGAGCGCGGCGAGTTCGAGACGGAACGGCTCGGGGTCGAGCTGACGGTCCATGGCCGCCCTGAGCAGGTCGTCCTTGCTGTCGAAGGCCCGGAAGATCGTGCCCTCGGCGATGCCGGCGCACTGGGCGATCTGCCGGGTGGTGACGGTCTGGCCGTGCTCGATCAGCAGGGGGGTGACCGCGTCGAGGATCATCGCCTGCCGGTCCTCGATGGACAGGGATCTCGCGCGGGCAGGTTTGGCGGACATCCTTCGACTTTATATGAGTGAGCGCTCACTCACAAGGTGGATGCGAGGTCGGATTCGAGGTCAGGTTCGGGACGACGGCTCAGGCGAAGAGCTCCGAGATCCAGGCCACGTCCTCGGGCGTCGGCCGCCACGCGCCGCCCTCGGTGGCGTTCTGCAGGATCTGTTCCGGGCGGGTGGCCCCGGCTATGACGCTGGTGAGTCCCGGCTGGGCCAGCAGCCAGGCGAAGGTCGCGGCGAGCATGGTCACGCCACGCTCGTCGCAGAACTCCTCGTACTTCTCGACGACGTCCCACGGTGCGTTCTCGACCAGGTGCGGCCGGACCATCATGATCCGGCTGTCCGCGGGGCCGCCCGCACGGGAGAACTTGCCCGTGAATAGCCCGTTGTAGAGGGGGAAGAAGGGCAGGAAGCCGAGGCCGTAGGCATTGACGGCGGGCAGCACCTCGTCTTCAACGTCGCGCACGAGCAGGCTGTATTCGTTCTGGGCCGAGACGAACCGCGGATGCCCGTTCAGCCGGGCGGTGAACTCCGCCTCCGCGATCTGCCAGCCGGCCAGGTTCGAGTGGCCGATGTAGCGCACCTTGCCCTCGCGGATGAGGTCGTCGAGGGTCTGCAGGGTCTCCTCGATCGGGGTGTGAGGGTCAGGCTCGTGCAGCTGGTAGAGGTCGATCCAGTCGGTTTGCAGACGACGGAGGGACGCCTCGACGGCGAGACGGATGTAGCGGCGCGAGCCGCGCGCCCCCCAATCGGGTCCGTTGCGGCCGTTCATGTCCATGCCGAACTTCGAGGCGAGCACGATCCGGTCGCGCCTGCCCCGCAGCGCGTGGCCCATCAGCGTTTCGCTGAGCCCGCGCTCCGCGCCGTAGATGTCGGCCGTGTCGAACAGGGTGATCCCGGCGTCGACGGCCGCGTTGACGACGGCGGTGGTTCCGGCCTGAGTCTGGGTCGCCGTTCCGGCGCGGCCGAAGTTGTTGCAGCCCAGGCCGATCGTGGAAACCATGAGCCCCGACTCGCCCAGTGTGCGGTATTCCATCTGCTCCATTCCTCCACATTAGGCGCGCCGGCCTGTGCTAAACAGGACTCAACTACAAAGGGGTACCAGTGAGTCGTTCCACGCTCGGAGTCATGTCACGTTCGGGTAAGCCGAATGAACGTCGTTTGCCCATTCATCCGTCACATTTCGAACGGATCGATCCGGATCTCCGGGGGCGCATGTTCCTCGAACTCGGCTACGGCGAGCAGTTCGGCGTGTCGGACGAGCAGTTGGCTCCGCTCGTGGGTGGACTGCGCTCGCGCGCGGACCTCATCACGGAGTGCGACGTCATCCTGCTCGCCAAGCCTCTGCTGGAGGATGTCGCGGCCCTCCGCGACGGGCAGGTGCTCTGGGCGTGGCCGCACTGCGTGCAGGACGCGCAGCTTACCCAGCTGGCCATCGACAAGCGGCTGACCCTGATCGCGTTCGAGGCGATGAACCACTGGACCAATGGCGGCGAATTCCACCTGCACGTGTTGCACAAGAACAACGAGCTCGCGGGGTACTGCTCCGTGCTGCACGCCGTGTCGCTGATCGGCTCGACGGGCGACTACGGGCGCAGGCTCCGGGCCGCGGTGATCGGCTTCGGGGCCACCGCCCGGGGTGCCGTGACGGCGCTCAACGCCCTCGGCGTCTACGACGTCACTGTGCTGACCAATCGGGACGTGACCGCGGTCAGCTCCCCGATCCACTCCGCCCAGATCGTGCGACTCGGCCACGGTGACGGCCCGAACGCGAATTACGCCCTGCCGGAAAACGAGCGGGTGCCGCTGCCCGAGTTCCTCGCCGGCCACGACATCGTCGTGAATTGTGTGCTGCAGGACCCCAATGCCCCGCTCACGTTCCTGACTGAAGACGATCTCGCAATGGTCGCCCCGGGGTCGCTGATCATCGACGTGTCCTGCGACACCGGCATGGGGTTCAGCTGGGCGAGGTCCACGACGTTCGACCAGCCGACCTTCCTGGTCGGCACCAACGTCACGTACTACGCGGTCGACCACAGCCCGTCGTATCTTTGGAACTCCGCCACCTGGGAGGTCAGCGAGGCGCTGCTACCGTACCTGCACGATGTGCTCGCGGGCGAGGCCGCCTGGACCGCCAACGAGACCCTGCGCCGCGCGATCGAGATTCGCGATGGCATCATCCAGAATCCCAACATCCTGGCGTTCCAGCACCGCGCCGCGGAGTACCCTCACCCCCGGCTCCCCTGAGACCGGTCGGCTCCTCCCCAGCCCGGCCGGGAGCCGCTCCCCCCGCCAGGTCCGAAACCCGCGAGGTGCGCGGGGTGCCTCCGACTACAGTCGAGGCATGACGACCATCGGAACCTTCCTGATCCGGCTGCCCAGCCCCATCGGGCGGCTGGAACTCACCAGTGACGCCGAGCGCATCCTCTCGCTCTCCATCGAACACGACGGTCACCTGCCCCTCGAAGACACCCCGGAGTCCCCGTCGCCCCTGCTCGAACGGGCCGCGACGCAGCTGACGGAGTACTTCGCGGGCACCCGCACGGTGTTCGACCTGCCCGTGACGCCGAGCGGAGGCAGTGCGTTCCAGCGGGGCGTCTGGCAGCGACTGTCCGAACTCGGCTTCGGCGAGGTGACCTCGTACGGCGAACTGGGGCGCTCGCTGGGCAGGCCGGGGTCCGGCCGGGCCGTGGGCGGCGCCGTGGGGGCGAACCCCGTGCCGATCCTGATCGGCTGCCACCGGGTGCTGGCGGCCGACCGCCGCATCACCGGCTACAGCGGCGGCAGCGGTGTGCCCACCAAGGTCTGGCTGCTCGACCACGAGGGGATCGAGCACCGTTCATGAGCGCAGAGACGATCGGCGCAGTGACGACCGCGGCCACGACATCCGTGTCACTGACGCTCGGCGACGACGGACTCGCCCGCTGCGGTTGGGTCGGCGACGACCCCGAATACCGGCGCTACCACGACGAGGAGTGGGGACGGCCGCTCCGGGACGAGCGGCTCCTGTTCGAGAAGCTGTGCCTCGAGGGGTTCCAGGCCGGCCTGTCCTGGATCACCATCCTGCGGCGCCGGCCGGCTTTCCGGGCCGCGTTCCACGACTTCGACGTCGACCGCGTGGCCGTGATGGACGAGACGGAGGTCGACCGGCTGCTCACCGATGCGAGCATCATCCGGCACCGCGGCAAGATCCAGGCCACCATCCGGAACGCCCAGGTCACCCGCGATCTCGGCAAGAGCCTGACCGGCCTGATCTGGGGCTTCGCGCCCGAACCCCGCGCGGTCCGCCTGCGGGACCTCGCGGAGGTCCCGGCGATCACACCGGAGTCGACGGCCCTGAGTCGGGAGCTCCGCAGCCGTGGCTACACGTTCGTCGGTCCCACCACGATGTACGCCCTGATGCAGTCGGCCGGGCTGGTCGACGACCACCTGAGCGGATGCCACCGGGCGACCCACGGCTGACCACCGCCGCTCGGTCGGCCGCGCGCGGCCCGACCGTCGCCCCCTCCCTCCCCCTAGCGGAGGGCGGGCAGCAGGCCGAGAGCCTGAACGGCCTCCCGCTCCTCGATCAGCTCGGCGACGGATGCGTCGATCCTCGCCCGGGAGAACGCGTTGATCGCCAGGTCCGGAACGATCTGCCAGCGGCCGTCGACCGCGCGCACCGGGAAGGAGCACACGAGCCCCTCCGGCACGCCGTAGGAGCCGTCGGAACTGACTCCGGCCGAGGTCCACCGCTCGCCGGTCCCGTTGACCCAGTCGTAGATGTGGTCGATGGCCGCCGACGCCGCCGACGCCGCCGACGAGGCCCCGCGGGCCTGGATGATCTCGTAACCCCGGTTCGCCACCCGGGGGATGAACTCCTCGGCGAGCCAGTCCTGCCCCACCAGCTCGGAGACCGGTCGCCCGCCCGCTGTCGCGTGGAAAACATCCGGGTACTGGCTCGCGGAGTGGTTGCCCCAGATGGTGAGTCCGTCCAGCGCGGCGACGTGGACGTCCAGCTTGCTGGCGAGCTGGGCGATGCCGCGGTTGTGGTCCAGGCGCGTCATCGCGGTGAACCGGTCGGCCGGAATGTCGGGCGCGAAGGCACTGGCGACCAGGGTGTTGGTGTTGACGGGGTTGCCCACGACCAGGACGCGAACGTCGGCCGCCGCGCCCGCGTTGAGGGCGGTTCCCGCCGGGCCGAAAATGCGCCCATTGCTTTCGAGAAGCGCGACGCGCTCCATGCCGACGGCGCGGGGCCGGGACCCGACCAGAAGGGCGATGTTGACGCCGTCGAAGGCGCGCACGGGGTCTTCGGTGACCGTTACCGACCAGAGCAGGGGGAACGCGCAATCTTGGAGTTCGAGGACCGTGCCCTCCGCTGCCGCGCGCCCCGCTGGGATCTCCAGCAGAGTCAGATTGATGGGTGTGGAGGGGCCGAGGAGGTCTCCCGATGCGATCCGAAAGAGCAGCGAGTAGCCGATCTGTCCGCCGGCGCCGGTGACGGTGACATTCATAGGTGTGGACACGAATGCCAGCCTAGGGCCGGAACGGTCCGGCGTCAGCCTTGGGTTGCCTCGACCTGGATGGACACGACCAGATCCACTTCTCCGTCCGCGCCCGGGCGCAGCTCGAACCCGGCTCCCGGCGCCCAATCGAGCAGCTCCCCGGCGGTGCCGAAGGACTGACCGTGACGAATCAGCGCCCGCGTGAAGTTGCCCTTGGCCTTCTTGTTGAAGTGGTTCAGGGTTCGGGTTCGGCCGTCCGCCGTCTCCGTGACCACGCGCAGGTACAGCGAGTCGGGCCGCACCGGCGCGGCGCCGAGCGCCACGTACCCGTTCGAGCGGAGGTCCAGCAGAAGCCCGTCGGAGCCTCCCAGGACGCCGCGCACGGCGTCCGCCCAGTGCTTCTTCAGCGGATGCTCCGGCAGCCGGGAGTCGCAGGACAGCCGGTAGGCCGGGAGGAGATCGAGAGCGCCGACCGGCCCGAACAGGGCCGAGTGCACCAGCACGTTCCGGCCGGCCCAGTCACGCTCGCGTGCAGAGAGGCTCGCCGCGTCGAGCGCGTCGTAAACCACTCCGGTGTACCGGTCGATGGCGGGCATGGTGGCGGAGGAGGCCAGCAGGCGATTACGCTCCACCTCGCCGGACTGCGTGCGGCCGAGTTTGAGAGCGGACATCATCGCATCCGGGTGCTTCGCAAGGGACTGCAGCGCACGCACAAGTACCCGCCGCTTGGATGCAAGCGACGGGTACGTGAGGTTCTTCAGGTCAAGCGGTAATTCGATGCCGCCGAGACGTTTCGTCTCGGACGGCGGCAAAAGGATCAGCACTCTGGCTAGACGAGTTCTGCCTTGCGTGCGACGATCGTGACCACGTTGTTGGCGACCGACAGGAAGCCGTCCGCCGCCTCGGCGACGATCTTCTCGCCACCGCTCAGGGTCACGCGCACCTCACCGCTGGCCAGGATGGCCAGCATGGGCTCATGCCCGGGGAGGATTCCGATCTGGCCTTCGACGGTGCGAGCGACAACCATGCTCGCCTCGCCGGACCACACTTCATGGTCCGCCGCGACGACGCTGACCTTGAGCGGAGCACCGGCCATGACTAGTCGTTCTCCTTCTGGATTTTCGCCCACTTCTCTTCGACGTCGGCGATGCCGCCGACGTTGAAGAAGGCCTGCTCGGCCACGTGGTCGAAGTCACCGTTGGCGATGGCCGTGAAGGACTCGATGGTGTCCTTGAGCGGAACCGTCGAACCCTCGACACCCGTGAACTTCTTGGCCATGTAGGTGTTCTGCGACAGGAACTGCTGGATGCGGCGTGCGCGGGAGACGGTGACCTTGTCTTCCTCGGAGAGCTCGTCGACACCGAGGATCGCGATGATCTCCTGGAGTTCCTTGTTCTTCTGCAGGATCGCCTTGACGCGCACGGCCGTGTTGTAGTGATCGGCACCCAGATAGCGGGGGTCGAGGATGCGGCTGGTCGAGGTGAGCGGGTCGACGGCCGGGTAGAGGCCCTTCGACGCGATTTCACGCGACAGTTCGGTGGTCGCGTCGAGGTGGGCGAAGGTGGTCGCCGGGGCCGGGTCGGTGTAGTCGTCAGCAGGCACGTAGATGGCCTGGAGCGACGTGATCGAGTGGCCACGGGTCGACGTGATGCGCTCCTGGAGGATGCCCATCTCGTCCGCCAGGGTCGGCTGGTAGCCGACGGCGCTCGGCATGCGGCCCAACAGGGTCGACACCTCGGAGCCGGCCTGCGTGAAGCGGAAGATGTTGTCGATGAAGAGCAACACGTCCTGCTTGGCGACGTCGCGGAAGTACTCGGCCATCGTGAGGGCGGAGAGGGCGACGCGGAGACGCGTTCCCGGCGGCTCGTCCATCTGGCCGAACACGAGGGCGGTCTTGTCGAAGACACCGGCCTCTTCCATCTCGTGGATGAGGTCGTTGCCCTCACGGGTGCGCTCACCGACACCGGCGAACACGGACACTCCACCGTGATCCTGCGCGACGCGCTGGATCATTTCCTGGATCAGAACGGTCTTGCCGACTCCGGCCCCACCGAATAGGCCGATCTTCCCACCCAGAACGTACGGGGTGAGCAGGTCGATGACCTTGATGCCGGTTTCGAAGAGCTGGGTCTTGGACTCCAGCTGGTCGAAGGGCGGCGGCTTGCGGTGGATGGGCCAACGCTCGGTGATCTCGATCGTCTCGCCGGGCTCCGCATTGAGCACCTCGCCAATGGCGTTGAACACGCGCCCCTTGGTGACGTCTCCGACGGGGACCGTGATGGGCGAGCCGGTGTCCCGGACTTCCTGGCCACGGACCAGACCATCGGTCGGGTTCAGCGCGATGGCCCGGATGAGGTCGTCGCCCAGGTGCTGGGCGACCTCGAGCGTGATCACGGTCGACACATCACCGATGACGATGGTGGTCTTCAGTGCGTTGTACATGCCCGGAATCGAGTCGTGCGGGAACTCGATGTCGACGACCGGGCCCGTGACGCGGGCGATTCGGCCCACGGCGACGGTCTCGACCGGTGCATGGACTGGCGCGGTTGCGGTGTCAGTCATAGCTCTCTCTTCTCTTAGTGCTTGGCGGATGAGAGCGCGTCGGCTCCACCCACGATCTCGGAAATCTGCGACGTGATCTCGGTCTGCCGGGCGTTGTTGGACAGCCGGGTGTAGTCCTTGATCAACTTGTCCGCGTTGTCGGAGGCCGATGACATGGCCTTCTGACGCGCGGCGTGCTCGGCTGCGGCGGACTGCAGCATGGAATTGAAGATGCGGCTCTCGATGTAGACGGGGAGCAGCGAGTCCAGCACCGTTTCAACATCCGGTTCGAACTCGTACAGCGGCAGGACCTGGCTCTCACCGGGCTCTTCGACGCCTTCGACGACCTCGAGCGGAAGCAGGCGGACAACCTGCGGAAGCTGCGTGACCATGCTGACGAACCGGTTGTAGACGACGTGGATCTCGTCGACGCCGCCGTCGTCGGCTTCGCGGAGGAAGGCCTCGAGCAGTGCGTCGCTGATCTCGCGGGCAGTCTCATACTGCGGCTGATCGGTGGAACCGGTCCAGGTCTGCTCGGACACGCGGCGGCGGAAACTGAAGTACGCGGCGGCTTTACGCCCCACCAGGAAGTAGACGATGTCCTTGCCCTGGCTGCGCAGCAACTCGCTGAGCGACTCGGCCTCACGCAGGACCTGCGAGCTGAACGCGCCGGCCAGTCCACGGTCGGAAGCGAAGATGACGACCGCGGCGCGCTCGATCTTCTCCGGCTCGGTCGTGAGCACGTGGGCCACGTTCGAGTAGGTAGCGACCGCGGACACTGCCTGCGTGATGGCACGGGCGAACGGGGTTGACGCGGCGACGCGGGCCTTGGCCTTTTGAATGCGCGAGGCAGAGATCAACTCCATGGCCCGAGTGATCTTCTTAGTCGTCTGGGCAGACTTGATCTTCTGCCGGTAGACCCGAAGTTGCGCTCCCATGTGTCTCCTGTGCTTCCTTGTCAGTGCTGAATTGGTGCGGGTGATCGAGTGATTCCGGCCGCGTCCCCGACTCGGGCGAGTCGGGGACGCGGCCGCGCCACTTAGCGGCGGTGCTTGACGATCTTCTCCTGGTTGACCTCGTCGGCGGCGATCGCCTCGAAGACTTCCTTGCCCACCGAGGCGAGCGGCTTGCCCTCACCCGTCTGGAACCCCTGCTTGAACTTGTCGACCTCGATCTCGAGCGTCGCGATGGTCGCGTCGTCGAGAACATTGGTGTCGCGCAGCGTCGTGAGAACGCTCGTGGTGCGGCCGAGGTGGTCGAGCAATCCGCGCTCGAAGCGCAGGACGTCGGCCACGGGCACCTCATCGAACTTGCCGTTCGTGCCGGCCCAGATCGAAACGACCTGGTCTTCGACCGGGTACGGCGAGTACTGCGGCTGCTTGAGCAGTTCGGTCAGGCGGGCGCCACGGCCGAGCTGGCGACGGCTCGTCGCGTCGAGGTCGGAGGCGAACATCGCGAAGGCCTCGAGGGACCGGTACTGGGCCAGTTCGAGCTTCAGGGTTCCGGAAACCTTCTTGATCGATTTGACCTGGGCGTCACCGCCGACTCGGGAGACCGAGATTCCCACGTCGACCGCGGGACGCTGGTTGGCGTTGAAGAGGTCGGACTGCAGGAAGATCTGGCCGTCGGTGATCGAGATCACGTTGGTCGGAATGTACGCGGAGACGTCGTTCGCCTTGGTCTCGATGATCGGCAGGCCGGTCATCGATCCGGAGCCGAGGGCGTCGGACAGCTTGGCACAACGCTCGAGCAGGCGGGAGTGCAGGTAGAACACGTCACCGGGGTACGCTTCGCGTCCCGGCGGACGGCGCAGCAGGAGGGACACGGCGCGATATGCCTCGGCCTGCTTGGACAGGTCGTCGAAGATGACGAGAACGTGCTTGCCGGCGTACATCCAGTGCTGGCCGATGGCCGAACCGGTGTACGGCGCGAGGTACTTGAACCCGGCCGGGTCGGAGGCCGGGGACGCGACGATGGTCGTGTACTCCATGACTCCGGCATCCTCGAGCGCGCCCTTGACGGCGGCGATCGTGGAGCCCTTCTGGCCGATGGCGACGTAGATGCAGCGAACCTGCTTGTTGACGTCTCCCGAAGCCCAGTTGGCCTTCTGATTGATGATCGTGTCGATCGCGATCGCGGTCTTGCCGGTCTGGCGGTCACCGATGATCAACTGACGCTGACCACGGCCGATCGGAATCATGGCGTCGATGGCCTTGATTCCGGTTTGCATGGGCTCGTGGACCGACTTGCGGTCCATCACGCCGGGAGCCTGAAGCTCCAGTGCGCGGCGGCCTTCGCTCTTGATCTCACCGAGACCGTCGATGGGCGCGCCCAGCGGGTCGACGACACGGCCGAGGTAGCCGTCTCCGACGGGTACGGAGAGTACCTCACCGGTGCGGTGCACCTCCATGCCCTCGACGATTCCGGCGAACTCGCCGAGGACGACGACGCCGATCTCGTCTTCGTCCAGGTTCTGGGCGAGTCCGAGGGTGCCGTCAGCGAACTTGATGAGCTCGTTGGCCATCACGCTGGGAAGGCCCTCGACGTGCGCGATGCCGTCGCCGGCCGTGGTGACGTAGCCAACCTCGGTCGTCGCGGTCTTGTTCGGCTCGTAGGACTTCACGAAGTCCTGGAGAGCGTCGCGGATCTCATCGGGGCTGATCGTTAGTTCTGCCATCATCTTCCCTTTTCTGTACTGGGTGTACAGGTTCTGTCGTGCACGAGACGCTGCCGTCCCGAGGTGTGTGGTACTGACTGAAGCGGTCAGCCAGCGAGCTGGAGTCTCAGATCTTTAAGGCGGGTGGCAATGCTGCCATCGATGACGACGTCACCGATTTGAACGTGGACGCCCCCGACGAGAGCGGGGTCGACAACCTGGTTGATCGTGAGCTGACGCGCGTAGCGCACCGACAGGCTGGCGCGCAGGCGCTCAACCTGTTCCGGAGCAAGAGCGGCCGCCGACGTGATCGTTGCGATTGACGTGCCCGACTGGTCGGCGACGGTGGATGCCGCGTAGCGCAGCAATTCACCGATGCGGCGACCGCGAGGCTGCTGCACGAGGTGCCGGACGATTGCCAAGGTCTGGTCGCTGACCTTGCCGGCCAGCAACGAGTCGACGAGGCCGACTTTGGCGCTCGCCTTGCCCAGTTTGCTGGCCAGGGCCAGCTCGAGCTCGGAATTGGACGATACGGCTGTGCCGAAGGCGAACAACTCGCTTTCGACCTGACCGGCGGCCGGAGCCGAAGCCGCAATGGACCGCAGACCCAGGTCTTCGATCCCGGCGAGCAGGTCGTCGTGGCTGGACCAGCGCGTCGCGGAGACCTTCTGGATCAGCTCGAGCGCGGCCGGGGTCAGCCCCGACGCGAAGACCGCACGAACCAGTGCGGCCTTCGCAGCATCATCCGCTGCCGGGTCGGCGAGAGCCGACAGCAGCTGAGACGACTCACCGATGACCCGGCCGGCGTTCAACAGGCTTTCACCCGTCGCCAGATCGGCCGTGCTTGCGTTGGCAGCCAGTGCCGCCCGCGACGTGGCCAGAGCTTCTCTGGTGGCGCTTCCCATTACTTAGCTGCTTTCTCCGAGGCCTCAAGATCAGCCAGGAAACGGTCGACAATGGCACTGGACTTCGCGTCGTCGGTCAGGCTTTCGCCGATCACGCCGGATGCGAGGTCGATGGCCAGGGTTCCCACTTCGGAGCGGAGCGAGACGACTGCCGCCTGGCGCTCTGCTTCAATCTGGGCCTTGGCGTTCGAGGTGACGCGAGCGGCCTCGGCCAGAGCCTGATCCTTGTGCTCGGCGATGATCTTGTGTCCGTCGGCGCGAGCCTGCTCACGGATCTGGCCGGCTTCGGCACGAGCGTCGGCGAGCTGGGCCGTGTACTGCTCGAGAGCAGCTTCGGCCTTGCGCTGAGCGTCGTCGGCCTTGGCGATGTTGCCTTCGATGGCCTCGGCGCGGTCGTCGAGCAGCTTCTGCATTTTCGGCAGCACGTACTTCCAGAAGAAGAACAGAATGACGACGAAAATGACCAAGGACCAGACAATGTCATAGACCGCGGGGAGGAGCGGGTTCGCCGACTCCCCCTCTGCAGCAGCTGCAATCACTGCGTTAAACATTGTGCCTCCTGACTAGAGAGAAAAGAGGACTAAACGAAGATGAAGTAGGTGGCGATGCCGATGAAGGCAAGCGCCTCCGTGAAGGCGATACCGATGTACATCAGCACCTGCAGCTGGCCGGCCAGTTCAGGCTGACGTGCGACACCCTCGATGGTCTTGCCGACGACGATACCCACGCCGATGGCCGGGCCGATTGCGGCGAGGCCGTAACCGACAGTCGCGATGTTGCCGTTGATTTCCGCGAGAACGGTTGTTGCGTCCAACATGTTTCCTTCCGTAGTGACAAATTCAGCGAGTGCTGGATTTGTTGTTTAGTGTTCCTCAGCCAGCGCGAGCTGGATGTAGACAGCGGTGAGCAGAGCGAAAATATAGGCCTGCAGCAGGGCGATCAGGACTTCGAACAGCGTGAAAGCGAAGCCGAAGACCAGGGTGCCCACACCGAACAGCTTGAATCCGCCGTCTGCCGTGAAGAAGAAGAATTGCGTGGCGCTGAAGAACAGCACCAGGAGCAGGTGGCCGACGATCATGTTCATCAGCAATCGGAGCGTCAACGTGATCGGCCGAATAACGAACGTCGAAATGAATTCGATCGGCGTCACGATGATGTAAAGGAACGGCGGGACCCCGGGAGGGAACAGCGCGTTGCGGAAGAAGTTGCCCGGGCTCTTCTTGACGCCGGCGTAGATGAATGCGCCGTAGGCCACGAGAGCCAGAACCAGCGGAACCCCGATCACGGAGGTGCCGGCGATGTTCAGGAAGGGGATCGGACCGGTGATGTTCAGGAACAGCACCATGAAGAAGATGGTCGTGATCAACGGCAGGAAGCGCTTGCCGTCTTTCTTGCCGAGGATGTCTTCGGCGATGTTGACCCGGGCGAAGTCCAGGCCCATCTCGACGATGCTCTGCATTCGGGTCGGGATGACCTTCATGCGGCGGGTGCCCAGCCAGAAGACCAGCAGCAGCACGGCCACGGCAAGGAATCGGACGAGCATGATCCGGTTGATTTCGAATGGTGTCCCGGCGAAGAAAATCGCCTCCGGGAAGAATTCGCCAATCGTCGGACCGTTGAAGCCACCCTCATCGGTGGCGAACGGAATCATCAGGTTTACGGCGGTTTCTAGCAGCGCTTTCTCCTGTTTCGGGGCGGGAAGCTCTGCTCTCGCGATGACGAATGATGGGCCGGGCAGCTGTGCGACATGGCACAGAAAGACCGGGGCGAACCGTGGCTAACCATAGCAAAGATTGGACTCGGCACCGAATCGAGGCGCGGCGTCATCCCTGGTCGGATGGAGCGGGGAGCGTGATGTCGCTGACGTAGGGCATTCTGCTTTTCATCAGCACGAAAACGTCGACCAGGAGTGAGCCCACGACCCCGGCGATGATGCTGAGGAACAGCACCACCGGCTGGATCCACGGCTGGTCCTTGAGCAGGACCATCAGCAGCAGGAAGACCACGAATTTGACCAACCAGCCGCCCATGACGATGCCGAAGAAGGCGCCGATGGCCGCCGCGGTGCCGGCGAAGCGGTTCGCGAGCAGAATGCTGCCCGCGGTGATGCCCATGAAGACCACGGCCATCAGTGTGCCGATCAGGGCGCTCACAACGCCCGAACTTCCGGCGACGAAGCCACCGATGACGGCGCCTAGGAGGGCGATCCCGCCGGCGAGGAACGATCCGTAGACGAGGATGCGGCGCAGGACCGGGACCGATGTGGGCTGAGATGAACGGGGTGGTGCGCTGGTCATACCTTCTCCTCCGCCGTCGCCGACGCCTCATCGAGGCGGTCGAGCCGGGCGATTTCTTCTCGGTGTTCGTTCGTTCGGGCGAGCTGGCTGGCTGACTCGACGGCCTTGCGCCGACTCAACGGCGCCAGAGTCACGAGGGTGCAGACCAACAGCGCGACGAACAGGAAGATTGTGGCATACCACGCGGGCAGCCCGAAATGCACGGGAAGCAGGAAGTAGAGCAGGCATCCGATGGATGCCGCCGCGGTCCAGCCGTAGAAGATCAGCACCGCGTGCAGGTGCGAATGTCCCATGTCAAGGAGCCGGTGGTGCAGGTGCTTGCGGTCGGCACTGAAGGGGGATTTGCCGGCCCGGACGCGCCGGAACACCGCCAGACCGAAGTCCAGGAGCGGAATGATCAGGATCGCGACGGGCAGGATGATCGGGATGAACGCCGGGAAGAGCTGCGACCGGTTGACGGAGGTGGGGTCGACCTGGCCCGTGATCGCAATGGCGGACGTGGCCATCAGCAGACCGACCAGGAGCGCGCCGGCATCCCCCATGAACAGTTTCGCCGGCCGCCAGTTGAGCGGCAGGAAGCCGACGCAGGCACCCACCAGGATGGCCGCGATCAGCGAGGCGAGGTTGAAGTAGTTGCTCGGCGAGGTGTCCCGGGCCAGCAGGTAGCTGTAGAGGAAGAACACGCCGTTCGCGATCAGCGCCACGCCGGCGACGAGCCCGTCGAGCCCGTCGATGAAGTTGATCATATTCATCACGATCACGATCACGACCACGGTGATCATGATCGACATCCAGGAGGACCCGACGGTCAGCCCGCCGATCGGCAGCGACAACACCTGCACGCCCTGCCAGGCGATGAGGCCGGCCGCGATGAACTGCCCGGCCAGTTTGGTCATCCAGTCGAGGTCCCAGAGGTCGTCGGCCACCCCCAGCAGCACGATCAGCAGGGCTGCGCCCAGGATGGCGAGGATCTGCTGGGGATCGCTGAAGATGAGGCGCAGCGGCGCGAAGCGGGCCGCGACCAGGTAGGCCACTCCGAAGGCGGCGACGATGCCGACGAAGATCGCGATCCCGCCGAGGCGGGGAGTCGGAAGCGTATGCACGTCGCGTTCGCGGATCTTCGGGTAGAGCCGGTAGCGGTGGCTGAGCTTGAGGACGAGCACGGAGAACCCAAAGGTAACCAGGGCAGAGACCAGGCTGAGCAGGATGAAGACGGTCATGGCTACCCTGCGTCCGCCGCGGGATCGTCCGGTCCGGAGGTCGCCTCGACGGCAGGCCCGGCGGATGTCTCGGCGGCGGTCTTGGACACAGGCAGGCGGAACCCGATCGGCGCGAGAGCCTCGCCGATGACGGCCCCGATGGCCTCGCGTGAAATCACGCCGTTCCGTACGATGACGACCTTGCCGCCGTTGGACTCGAAGCCGGTCGCATCCACGATGGTCGACGAGGTGTCCCCCGGCCGGTCGCCGATGGGTTCGTAGCCGAGTCCGGCCGTCCCACCGTCGAGGTAGACAGCCACGCTGCCGCCGAGCATCTCCTCGGCGCCTTCCGCGTCGATGGCGGAGGGTCGACCACTCGTATTGGCGGATGACACGGCCAGGGGCCCCGTCTCGGAAAGGAGGTCGAGGGCAACCGGGTTGGCGGGCATCCGCAGGGCCACCGTGCCTCGGGTCTCGCCCAGGTCCCAGGCCAGTGACGGCTGGGCGTTCAGCACGACCGTGAGGCCGCCGGGCCAGAACGCGGCAACGAGCTCGCGCACCGGTTGCGGGATGTTCTGGGCCAGGGCGTCGAGGGTGGGGATAGCGGGAATCAGCACGGGTGGCGGCGAGGAGCGGTCGCGGCCCTTGGCGTCGAGGAGGCGCTGCACGGCGTCCGGGTCGAAGGCGTCCGCGGCGATGCCGTAGACCGTGTCGGTGGGGATGACAACGAGCGCGCCGCGGCCGATGGCCGAGCGCGCGAGCCTCATGCCGGCCGCGTATTCCGTGTCAACCGAGCAGTCATAGATGCGAGTCATTGTGCCTGATTCTAATGCAGCCACCCGGAGGGAGCCGTCCTCACCGATCGGAGGGCCCGGGGGCGACGGCCGTGGTGGCGCGGTCGCGGGTGGTGTAGTCGCGGTGGGTGGCCGGGGCGCGCCAGCCGTCCGCGGTCAGGAGAGCCCTGATCTCGGCGCCTTGGAGTTCACCGTGCTCGATCACGATCTGGCCGCCGGGACGCAGGAGACGCAGGGCCGTGCGGGAGACGTGCCGCACCACGTCCAGCCCGTCGGGGCCTCCGAACAGGGCACGGGCCGGATCGAAGAGGCGAACCTCAGGGTCGCGCGGGATCGCATCCGCCGGGATGTAGGGCGGGTTGGAGATCACCACGGCCACGGTGCCGTCGAGTTCGCTCAACGCGTCGGTGAGGTCGTCGAACACCAGGGTGGCATTGTCCGCGGCAACATGCTCGAAGTTGCGGGAGGTCCAGGGGAACGCCTCGGGCGAATTCTCGACCGCCCAAATACGCGCGTTCGGCACCTCGACCGCCAGGGCGAGGGCGATGGCGCCGCTTCCGGTGCCGAGGTCCACGCCGATCGGCTCCGCGTCGGGAAGTGCACGGAGCGCGTCGATGGCGAACTGCGCCACCTGCTCCGTCTCGGGGCGGGGAACGAACACACCCGGTCCGACGAAGAGTTCGAGACCGCGGAATGGTGCCCGCCCGGTGATGTGCTGCAACGGCTCGCGCAGGGAGCGGCGACGAACGAGTTCGAGGGCGACCGCGGCATCCGTGGCGTCGAGGGCGGTGCGCAGGATGGCGGCGGCCTGCACCTGGCCGCGGCTCTGCCCCAGAACATGGCCGATCAGGAGGTCGGCGTCGACGTCGGGGTCGCCGATTCCGGCCCGGGAAAGGATGTCGATGGCCCGGGCGCGCAATTCGGCAATGTCGGCAGAAATGGGGCCGATGGGAATGGAATCGCTGCCGGGTGGAGTTGTCACGTATTGAAATGTAACGCACGCGCACGCCCGATGCCGGAGCCGTAGGCTGGGCGAGGTTCGTGACCCCGATCGAAAGGCGACCACCGATGCCCGCTCAGATTTACTCCGACATCACCGCTGCCGTCGGCAGGACACCCCTGGTCAGACTCAATCGGCTCACGGCAGGCCTCGACGCAACTGTGCTGGTCAAGCTGGAGTTCTACAACCCCTCGGGCAGTGTCAAGGACCGGATCGGGATCGCGATCGTCGATGCGGCCGAGGCCTCCGGCGAGCTGGCCCCGGGCGGGACCATCGTCGAGGCAACCAGCGGCAACACCGGGATCGCCCTCGCGATGGTGGGAGCCGCCCGCGGGTACACCGTCATCCTGGCGATGCCGGAGACCATGAGCCGCGAACGCCGCCAGCTGCTGCGTGCCTACGGGGCACAGATCGTGCTGACGCCGGGCTCCGAGGGCATGCGCGGCGCGGTCACCAAGGCCGAGGAGATCGCTTCCGCCACCCCCGGGGCGGTCCTGGCCCGTCAATTCGACAACCCGGCCAACCCGGCCATCCACTACGCGACCACGGGCGTCGAGATCTGGGACGACACCGCGGGCGCCGTCGACATCCTCGTCGCCGGGATCGGCACCGGAGGCACCATCACGGGCACCGGTCAGCTGCTCAAGGAGCGCAAGCCCTCCGTGCGCGTCATCGGCGTCGAGCCGATCGACTCCCCCATCCTCACCGGCGGCAAGCCCGGGCCGCACAAGATCCAGGGCATCGGCGCCAACTTCATCCCGACCGTTCTCGACACGCACGTCTACGACGAGGTCGCCGACGTCACGCTCGCCGATTCCGTGTCCACGGCGCGCCTGCTGGCCACCGATGAGGGCATCCTCTCCGGCATTTCCGGCGGATCCGCCGTCTGGGCCGCCATCGAACAGGCCAAGCGCCCCGAGAACGCCGGCAAGACCATCGTTGCGATCATGCCGAGCTTCGGCGAACGCTACCTCTCCACCGTGCTCTACGAGGACCTGCTGGACTAGGCGGGAACCGGGCAGTCGGGAAAGCGAATGGGAGTCTTCTCCAGCATCCGTGAGGACCTGGCGATGGCGCGTGCCCACGACCCGGCCGCCCGCAGCAACATCGAGGTGTTCCTGGCCTACAGCGGTTTGCACGCCGTGTGGTCGTACCGGGTCGCGCACCGCCTGTGGGTGGCCGGATTGCGGCTGCCGGCCCGGCTCCTGTCGCAGTTCACCCGGTTCCTGACCGGGATCGAGATCCACCCCGGCGCCCGGATCGGCCGCAGGCTGTTCATCGACCACGGCATGGGCGTCGTGATCGGGGAGACCTCGGACATCGGCGACGATGTGATGCTCTACCACGGGGTCACCCTCGGCGGTAAGACCCGGCACGGGGTGACCCGTGGTGAGAAGCGGCATCCCACCCTGCACGACGGCGTGACGATCGGCGCCGGCGCCAAGGTGCTCGGGCCCATCGTCATCGGAGCCTGGAGCACCATCGGCGCCAACGCCGTGGTGACCCGGGATGCCCCACCCAAGTCGCTGCTGCTGGGCATCCCGGCCACCGTGCAGCCGGCCAAGCCCGACACCATCGAATCCGCCCGCGGGCTGCTGCCCGGCGACTACTGAGGAATGGAACCCCATGACCACCCACACCGCACCCCTCACCCTCCCCGTTCTCGACCTGTCGCGGCTCGACGGGAGCGACGCTGAGGCGGAGGCCTTCCGTTCCGATCTGCGGGAGGCCACCCACTCCTTCGGGTTCTTCTACCTGACCGGCCACGGTGTGCCCGCGGAACTGGTCGACCGGGTGATGCGCACTGCCCGGGACTTCTTCGCCCTTCCGGAAGCCGACAAGATGGCGATCGAGAATCTGAAGAGCCCGCACTTCCGCGGCTACACCCGGGTGGGCGGCGAGCTCACCCAGGGCCAGGTCGATTGGCGCGAGCAGATCGACATCGGACCGGACCGCCCGGCACTGCCGCGGCCCACGCGGGCCGACTATCTGCGCCTCGAGGGACCGAACCAGTGGCCCTCCACCCTCCCCGCTCTCGAAGAGGTGATGACGCTCTGGCGCTCCGAGCTCAACGCCATCGCCCTACGCCTGATGCAGGCTTGGGCCCTGTCGCTCGGCACCGATGAGCACGTGTTCGATGCGGCCTTCGCCGAGAAGCCGTTCACCCTGATCAAAATCGTTCGCTACCCCGGCAAGTCCGATCCCACGCCTCGGCAGGGCGTCGGCGCGCACAAGGACTCCGGGGTGCTGACCCTTCTGTTCGTGGAACCCGGCAAGGGCGGGCTGCAGGTGGAGAAGGATGGCGACTGGATCGACGCTCCCCCGCTCGACGGCGCCTTCGTGGTCAATATCGGCGAGCTGCTCGAGGTGGCCACGAACGGCTACCTCAAGGCCACCGTGCACCGGGTGATCTCCCCTCTGATCGGCGACGACCGGGTCTCGATCCCGTTCTTCTTCGGACCCGCGCTCGACGCGACCATCCCGCTGCTCACCCTGCCGGATTCCCTCGACTCGCCCGGCATCACGGCCGACCCGGAGAACCCGATCTTCGCCAGCTACGGGGAGAATGCTCTGAAGAGCCGCCTGCGGGCGCACCCGGACGTGGCGGCCATCCACTACTCCGACCTGGCCTGACTGACTCCGACCTGGCCTGACTCCGACCCGGACTGACTTCGGCCACCGCGCCGACGGCGACGGATGCTGCGAGCCCGCGGCCGCTACGGCTGCAGGCGCTCCAGCATCCAACCGCCGCTCTCCTGCGCCGTGAAGCGCAGGCGGTCGTGCAGCCGGGACGTGCGGCCCTGCCAGAACTCGATCGCGTGGGGAACGACCCGGAACCCACCCCAGTCGGCGGGCCGCGGGATCTCGGTATCGTCGGGGTAGCGGCGCTCGATCTCCCGTACCTGCTCCTCGAGCCGTTCACGGCTCACGATCGGCTCGGACTGCTCGCTGGCAAGGGCGGCGATGCGGGCGGGCCGCGGACGACGCGCGAAATAGGCGTCGCTGGCGGCGGCATCCGTGGCGTGGGCAGTGCCGTAGACGATCACCTGGCGCTGCATCGGGTACCAGGGGAACAGCAGTGTCACCCCGGGATTGGCTCGGAGCGCCCGTCCCTTGCGCGAGTCATAGTTGGTGACGAACTCGAACCCGCTGCCGTCGAGCCCCTTGAGCAGCACCGTGCGGCTGCTCGGCCGCCCGTCGGGGTCGATGGTGCCGACGACCATGGCGTTGGGTTCGTAGAGCCCGGCCCGCTCGGCAGCCCCCAGCCAGGCCGCGAACTCGAGCATCGGATCGACGTTGACCTGCGCCTCGGTCAGGCTCACTGCGCCGTAGTCGGTGTGACTCGTCAGAGATTCCATCAGCATCCTCGCCTCGTCGTCGTTACCCGGCGGAGAACGCGAAAAGCCCAGCCGCCGCTCTCTCCAGACTACGAGAGAGCGGGCGCTGGGCCACCGCAATGAGCGGGATCAGTCGTGGTCGCCGATCTCCGCGAGCCGGGTGGCTTCGTCGGCCGTGATGCAGGAGTCGATCACGGCGTCAAGGGCGCCGTTCATGACCGTGTCCAGGTTGTAGGCCTTGTAGCCGGTGCGGTGATCCGCGATTCGGTTCTCCGGGAAGTTGTAGGTCCGGATGCGCTCCGACCGGTCCATGGTGCGGATCTGGCCCTTGCGCACGAGAGAGGCCGCCGCGTCGATCTCCTCCTGCTGCCGGGCAAGCACGCGGGCTCGCAGAACGCGCATGCCGGCTTCCTTGTTCTGCAGCTGGCTCTTCTCGTTCTGCATGGCCACGACGATGCCGGTCGGAAGGTGCGTGATGCGCACGGCGGAGTCCGTCGTGTTCACGGACTGGCCGCCGGGGCCGCTCGATCGGTACACGTCGATCTTGAGGTCGTTCGCGCTGATCTCGACCTCTTCAGGCTCGTCGACCTCGGGGAAGACGAGCACCCCGGCGGCGGACGTGTGGATGCGCCCCTGCGACTCGGTGGCCGGCACCCGCTGAACGCGGTGCACGCCGCCCTCGTACTTGAGGTGCGCCCAGACGCCCTCGGCAGGGTCACTCGCGTTGCCCTTGATGGCGAGTTGGATGTCCTTGATGCCGCCGAGGTCGCTCGTGGTCTGCTCGATGATCTCGGTTTTCCATCGCTTCGACTCCGCATAGTGCAGGTACATGCGCAGCAGGTCGGCGGCGAACAGTGCGGATTCCGCACCGCCCTCACCCATCTTGATCTCCATGATCACGTCGCGGGCATCGAGCGGGTCGCGGGGAATCAACAGGCGCCGCAGCTTTTCGGCTGCGATCTCCAACTGCTCCACCAGACCCGGGATCTCCGCGGCGAAGTCGGCGTCCTCGTCTGCGAGTTCACGCGCGGCGTCGAGGTTCTCGCCGATCTCTTTCCACTCGTTCCAGGCCGCGATGATGCGGCTCAGCTCGGCGTAACGACGGTTGACCTTCTTCGAGCGGGCCGGGTTCGCGTGCAGCTCGGGATCCGCCAGCTGAGACTGGAGCTCGTCATGCTCAGCCAGCAGAGTCAGGACAGACTCGAACATCAGTGATCCTTGTCTGACCCACCGAGGGTCGGCATCGACTTCTGGACCTGCATCAGGAATTCGACGTTGGACGTGGTCTCCTTGAGGCGACCGAGGATGACCTCCAGCGCCTGCTGCTGCTCGAGCCCGGCGAGGGCGCGGCGCAGCTTCCAGGTGATCTTGACTTCGTCGGCGCTCATCAGCATTTCTTCGCGACGGGTGCCGGATGCGTTGACATCCACCGCGGGGAAGATGCGCTTGTCGGCCAGGTGGCGCGACAGGCGGAGCTCCATGTTTCCCGTGCCCTTGAACTCCTCGAAGATGACCTCGTCCATTTTGGATCCAGTCTCCACCAGGGCGGAGGCGAGGATGGTGAGCGAGCCGCCGTTCTCGATGTTACGCGCGGCGCCGAAGAAACGCTTCGGCGGGTAGAGCGCTGAGGCGTCGACGCCGCCGGAGAGGATCCGGCCCGACGGCGGGGCCGTCAGGTTGTAGGCGCGGCCCAGGCGGGTGATCGAGTCAAGCAGCACGACAACGTCGTGGCCCAGCTCGACGAGACGCTTGGCGCGCTCGATGGCGAGCTCGGCGACCGTGGTGTGGTCTTCGGCGGGACGGTCGAAGGTGGAGGCGATGACCTCACCCTTCACCGTGCGCTGCATGTCGGTGACCTCTTCGGGACGCTCGTCGACCAGGACGACCATGAGGTGAACCTCGGGGTTGTTCGTGGCGATGGCGTTGGCGATCTGCTGCATGACGATGGTCTTACCGGCCTTGGGCGGTGCAACGATCAGGCCACGCTGGCCCTTGCCGATGGGGGCGACCAGGTCGATGATCCGCTGGGTCAGCTTGCCCGGCTCGGTCTCGAGGCGCAGACGCTCGGTCGGGTAGAGCGGGGTGAGCTTCTGGAACTCGACGCGGTTCGCGGCCTCGTCGACGGTCAGACCGTTGATGGAGTCGACCTTGACGATCGCGTTGTACTTCTGGCGGCCGCTCTGGTCGCCTTCGTGCGGCTGACGGATGGAACCGACGACGGCGTCACCCTTGCGCAGATTGTACTTCTTGACCTGGCCGAGCGACACGTAGACGTCGCTGGCACCAGGCAGGTAGCCGGAGGTGCGCACGAACGCGTAGTTGTCGAGAACGTCGAGGATGCCCGCGACGGGGATGAGCACGTCGTCGTCGTTCAGCTCCGGCTCGAAGTCGTCGCCGGTGGTGACGCCGCGACGCTTGCGGTCACGGAATCGGTTGCGGTTGCTGCGGCCGTTCAGGTCGTCTTCGAGTCCGGCGCGGTCGGGGCCGGCGTTCCGGTCCTGGCCCTGGTTGCGGTCCTGACGGTCCTGGCCATGGCTGCGGTCCTGGCGGTCCAGAACCTGATTACGGTCCTGGCCCTGATTACGGTCCTGACGGTCCTGGCCCTGGTTGCGGTCCTGGCCCTGGTTGCGGTCCTGGCCCTGGTTGCGGTCCTGGCCACGGTCCTGGCCCTGCTGGGCCTGACGGTCCTGGCCCTGGTTGCGGTCCTGGCCCTGGTTGTCCTGACCCTGGCCGCGGTTGCCGGTCTGACGCTGCTGCCGGGTGGAATCCTCACCACGCTCGGCGCCCTGGGCACGGTCGCCCCCACGGCTGCGGTTGCGGTTGCGGCCCTGACGGGGCTGTTCGGACGGTTCGGCCTGCTCGGCCTGCTCGGCCTGGTCTCCCTGCTCCGCCGACTCGGCCTGCTCGGTGACTGCCGTCTCGGCCGAAGCGTGCTGCTCGGTGCCGGACTCGGTGACCGTCTCGGTGGCGAGCTCGTGGGCGTCGTTGCGCGCGTCGATGCTGCTACGGGCGTCGATGCTGTTGCGGGCGCCACCGTTGCGGCCACTGCGTGAACTGCCGCGACGCGACCGGCCGGAACCAGCGGTCTCGGGTGCGGACTCGGGGGTCTGCTCGGCCGCGGGTGCGGACTCGGTGGTCTCCTCGGCCGCAGGTGCGGACTCGGTGGCGGCCGGGGCCACCTCGGTGACCGACGGGGTCGGGCCGGCGGGCGCCTCGACGGATGACTCGGTGGCCGTGTTCGGGGCGGCGACCGCCTCGGCCGCTGCCTTCACGGTGACCGACGTGGCGCGCTTGCGAGCCTGGCGAACCGGCTTCTCGGCCGGGGCAGCCTCGGTCGCGGGCGACTCCGACGAGGAGCCGGCGTAGGTGGTGGGGGCGGTGGTGCGGCGGAGGGTCGCGGCGTTATCCGCAACGATCATGCCGATGCCCAGTTCACCGTCAGCGTTGACGTGCGCCACGGCGGGAGCCGCAGTCGCGGTGGAGGCGCGGCGCGAGACGCGCTTGCGCGGCGCTGCAACGGCGGCATCGGAGGCGGTGCCGGTCACCCCTTCGGCCGCGTAGGGGGCCTCGTCGCCGGAAGCGGATGCCGGAGCATCCGTAGCCGTGGAATCGGCATCGACGCCCGAGGATGCGTTCTTGGCCTGCTGGGCGGAGATGGCTCCGACGAGCTCGCCCTTGCGGAGCTTGGATGCACCCGGGATACCCAGTTCGAGTGCCAGAGCCTGAAGCTCGGCGACGCGAAGGGTGGTGAGGTGCGAGGAATCCGCACCGGGGGTGAGGAGGTTGACGTCAGTCACGAAAATTGTCCTTTCCCCTGGCGTCATGCGTGCTGGCCAGGGAAGCTGTTGCAGCGTCTCACGCGCTGCGGGTGGTCCAATCCCAAAGTGATGTGGATTGAAGTGAACACACACAGCTACGCATAGATGATGCGATAGCAGTGAGTTACAGGGAATGCACCGGAGAAGGGAGCCGGTCGTTAGGCGGTTCCATCGGGTACTCCTTCACTGTAGCAGAACGCAAGAACGCCGAGGACCGACTGTTGCGGCGTGTCCTCGGCGTTCCGTTGCCGCTCGCGGCGAGTGCGTCCGCGGAGACCTGGGCGCTGAGTCGTCACCCACCGTTGGCCGAACGAATTCGACGGAGATTTCGCCCGGATCGGGGCCAACCAGCTCAAAAGAGCGCTTTCAGACGAGAATCTCCGTCGAATTGGTTAGCGGTCGGTGCGGGTGACGGTCGCGCCCAGCACGTCGACGGCCAGCATGAGCGCCTGCCAGGGCGTCTCGGACTCGGCTGCGACGAGTTCGGCCGCGACGAGGCGCTGTGCCGGGTCGCTGGCGAGAACGAGGATCGACGGACCGGCACCGGACACGACCGCGGCGAAGCCGTGCTCCCGGAGCAGAGTGATCAGCCGGTTCGTCTCCGGCATGGCGGCGGCACGGTAGCTCTGGTGCAGCTTGTCCTCGGTGGCCGCGAGCAGGAGTTCGGGGCTTTGGATCAAAGCCGCGATCAACAGGGCAGAGCGCGACACGTTGAAGACGGCGTCTTCGTGCGGAACGCTTTCGGGCTGCAAGCTGCGGGCCAGCGCTGTGGACATGGCGTGCTCGGGAACGAATACGAGTGGTTTGACGCCGCGGTGCACCATCAGCTTCTTGTGGTGGGGTCCTTCGGGCGTCATCCAGGCGATCGTGAGCCCGCCGAACAGGGCCGGTGCCACGTTGTCGGGATGCCCCTCCATCTCGGTCGCGAGGGCCAGGAGCGCCTCGGGATCGATGTCGACGATGCCCTCGAGTAAGCCCTTCGCGGCCATGATGCCGGAGACGATGGCGGCGCCGGACGAGCCCATGCCGCGGCCGTGCGGAATCTCATTGTGGGCAACGAGGTTCAGACCGGGCAGTACCTGGCCGTAGGCGGCGAAGGTGTGGATGATGGCGCGCACGACGAGGTTCGTCTCATCGGTGGGCACCACGCCCTCTCCGACGCCGTGCACCTCGACCGCGACGCCCGGCTCGTCGCGAACGGAGACCTCGAGGTGGTCGTGGTGCGCCAGGGCGAGACCCAGGGTGTCGAAGCCGGGGCCGAGGTTGGCCGTGGTGGCCGGTACCTGCACGGTGACGGACCGGCCCGAGAGCGCCGACTTGCCGGAAAGGGCCTCGGCGATGGTCACTTCTGCACCAGCCCGAGGACGCTGGCGATTTCGGCGGTGTCGACGGGCACGATGGTCGGTTTCACGTCGGAGCCGTCCGCGGTGCGGAGTGCCCACTGCGGGTCCTTCAGGCCGTGGCCGGTGACCGTGAGCACCACGGTGGATCCGGACGGGATGAGCCCGGCCTCGGCGCGTTCGAGCAGGCCCGCGACGCTGATCGCGGAGGCCGGCTCGACGAAGATGCCGACCTCGGCCGACAGGATGCGGTAGGCCTCGAGGATCTTGTCGTCGCTGATCGCGCCGAAGTAGCCGTCGGTCAGGGTGCGGGCGGCGAGGGCGAGGTCCCACGAGGCCGGGTTGCCGATGCGGATGGCGCTGGCGATGGTCTCCGGGTGGTCGACGCGGTGGCCGAGCACGATCGGCGCGCTGCCGGAAGCCTGGAACCCGAACATGCGCGGCAGCTTGCTGGTGGCGCCGCGCTCGAGCTCTTCGGTGTAGCCGCGCGTGTAGGCGGTGTAGTTGCCCGCGTTGCCGACGGGGACGATGTGGATGTCCGGAGCGTCTTCCAGCACCTCGACGACCTCGAAGGCGGCCGTCTTCTGGCCCTCGATCCGGTCCGGGTTGACGGAGTTGACCAGGTGCACGGGGTAGTTCGCGGAAAGGTCGCGGGCGATGTCGAGGCAGTCGTCGAAGTTGCCCTGCACCTGCAGCAGCTGCGCGTTGTGCGCGATGGCCTGGCTGAGCTTGCCCATGGCGATCTTGCCCTCGGGCACCAGCACGACGGCCTGGATGCCGGCGTGGGTCGCGTAAGCGGCGGCTGACGCGGAGGTGTTGCCGGTGGACGCGCAGATGACGGCCTTGGCACCGTCCTCGACGGCCTTGGAGATGGCCATCGTCATGCCGCGGTCCTTGAAGGAACCGGTCGGGTTCATACCCTCGTACTTGATCCACACCTTCGCCCCCGTGCGCGCGGAAAGCGCCGGAGCGGGAATCAGCGGCGTGCCACCTTCGCCGAGCGTGATGATCGGCGTTTCAAGCGTGATGTTGAGGCGGTCCGCGTACTCGCGCAGCACGCCGCGCCACTGCCGGGAAGCCGTCTTCACGGCTGGTTTCGGCAGAGTCTCTCGTTCGCTGGACATCAGGCTCCTTCAACTCTCAAAACGGATGCGACATTGGTGACAAATCTGTTCGCGGCGAGGTCTGTCACGGTGGCGGCCAGGGCCGCCTCCGTGGCCTCGTGCGTTCCGATCACTAGGGTAGCCGTGGCGGAGACGGCGGAGCGACTCGCGGTGCCCGGCTGGGCCGGCGTCATTGACTGTTCGACCAGGGCCAGGGACACGCCGTGGTCGCTGAACACGCTGGCGAGCGTGGCGAGCACGCCGGGCTCGTCGGTCACTTCGAGGGTGACGGCGTAGCGCGTGACGATCCGGCCGATGTCCAAGACGGGCAGGTCGGCGTGCTGGGACGCGGGAACGCCGGGGCCGCCGGCGATGTGGCGGCGGGCCAGGGACACGAGGTCGCCGAGCACGGCGGACGCCGTCTCCACCCCCCCGGCCCCGGCGCCGTAGAACATCAGACTGCCGGCCGATTCCGCTTCGACGAAGACCGCGTTGTTGGCGCCGTGCACGGAGGCGAGCGGGTGGCTGCGGTGCACCATGGCCGGGTAGACCCGGGCGGAGACGCCCTCCTGGCCGGTTTCGGCGTCGACGAGGCGTTCGCAGATGGCGAGCAGCTTCACAACGTAGCCGGCCTTGCGGGCCGATTCGATCTGCGCCGGAGTGATGGCGGTGATGCCCTCACGGTAGACGGATGCGAGCGGCACGGTCGTGTGGAAGGCGAGGCTGGCGAGAATGGCCGCCTTCTGTGCCGCGTCGTAGCCGCCGATGTCGGCGGTCGGGTCGGCCTCGGCGTAGCCCAGGTCGGTGGCGAGGGCGAGCGCCTCCTCGAGGGTGTCCCCCTCGGTGTCCATCCGGTCGAGGATGAAGTTGGTGGTGCCGTTCACGATGCCGAGGATGCGGTTGACCTGGTCACCGCCGAGGCTCTCGCCGAGCGGCCGAACGATCGGGATCGCACCGGCCACGGCGGCCTCGTACTTGAGCTGCGCGCCGACCTGGTCGGCGGCGGCGAAGAGTTCGGGCCCATGGGTGGCGAGCAGCGCCTTATTGGCGGTGACGACATCCGCCCCGGAATTGATCGCCATCAGGATGTGTGCACGTGCGGGCTCGATGCCGCCCATCAACTCGATCACGACGTCGGCGCCGAGAATCAGGGTCTCGGCGTCGGTGGTGAACAGCTCGCGGGGCAGGTCGACGGTGCGCTCGGCGTCGAGGTCGCGCACCAGGATGCCGACGAGCTCGAGGCTCGCGCCGACCCGGTTGGCGAGTTCTTCACTGTTTTCGAGCAGCAGGCGGGCGACCTGGGCGCCGACGGAGCCGCCGCCGAGCAGGGCGACGCGCAGATTGCGGTATTCGATCATCGGGCGGGTTCCTTCGGTAGATCGGTGGTCGAGCCTGCGGTGGTCAAGCCGGTCGAAACCCCGGTGGTCGAGCCGGTCGAGACCGGGACCGGGACCGAAACGCCGGTGTCGCGGGCGAGCAGGTCGGCGATGGTCTCGCCGCGCACGAGCATCCGTGGGATGCCGTCGGCCACCGCGATCACGGCCGGCCGGCCGAGGAAGTTGTAGTTGTTCGACAGCGACCAGCAGTAGGCGCCGGTGGCCGCGATGGCCACCAGGTCGCCCGGGGCGACGTCGCCGGGCAGGTAATCGGCGTCGACCAGGATGTCGCCGCTCTCGCAGTGCTTGCCTGCGATGCGCACCAGCACCGGCTCGGCGGTCGACACCCGGCCGGCGAGCCGCACGGTGTAGTCGGCGCCGTAGAGGGCGGGGCGGGCGTTGTCGCTCATGCCGCCGTCGACGCTGACGTAGAGGCGCGGGTTGCCGGCCACGTCGACGGCTTTGGTGGTGCCGACCTCGTAGAGCGTGATTCCGGCCGGGCCGATGATGTAGCGTCCCGGCTCGAAGGCGACCACGGGAATCGGGATGCCTCGCGCGCCGCATTCCGCGGCGACGATGTCGGCCAGACTGGCCGCGAGTTCGCCGATCGGGGTGGGGTTGTCGGCGGACGTGTAGGCGATGCCGAAGCCGCCGCCGAGGTTCAGCTCGGGAACGGGACCGTCGGCGAGCAGGGCGGCGTGCACGGCGAGGAGGCGCGACGCGGATTCGGCGAAGCCGTCGGTGCCGAAGATTTGCGAGCCGATGTGGCAGTGCAGACCGCGGAAGCTGAGGCTCGGCTCGTCCCGGATGCGGCCGACCAGGGTCGCGGCGTCGTCGAGGGTCACGCCGAACTTCTGGTCTTCGTGCGCCGTGGCGAGGAATGCGTGGGTGTGCGCGTGCACGCCGCTGTTCACGCGCAGTCGCACGCCCTGCACGATGCCGTGCCGGGCGGCGGCCGCGGCGACCCGGCCGATCTCGACGGGGCTGTCGATCACGATGGTGCCGACGCCGACGCGGCAGGCCTCGTCGATCTCGGCCAGGGACTTGTTGTTGCCGTGATAGCCGAGCCGGTTCGGCGGGCTGCCGGCCGCCAGCGCGACAGCGAGTTCGCCGCCGCTGCAGATGTCGATGTTGAGACCCTCTGCCAGCATCCAGCGGGCGATCTCGGTGGACAGGAACGCCTTGCCCGCGTAGTAGATGTGAACGCTCGTACCGATGCGGGCGAATTCGGCCTCGAAGGCGGCGCGGAGCGAGGATGCGCGGGCGCGCGCATCCGTCTCGTCGACCAGGTAGAGAGGAGTGCCGAATTCGGCGGCCAGCGCGGACGCGGTGCAGCCGCCGATGGTGAGCTCCCCCTGAGTGCTGCGGTCGATGGTGGCTGGCCAGAGACCGTCGGCGAGCACGTTGGCGTCGTCGGGCAGGCGGAGCCAGTCGGGGGCGAGCGGGTTGGTGGCCACGGGTGAAAACCTCACGGGAAATGTCGAGTGGGTGTCTCACTAAAGTGGCGAGCGAACCCGGATTGGTCCCTGAAGCCAGTGAAAAGGATGCCTTCGGTTGCGTACCGGGGACGTGCCCTGAGTGTAGCGAACGCCGCTGTGAGCGCCGAATCGCGTTACGCCCCGCTGCGCGGCGGGCTGCGCGGCCGGTGCGGCCTGCGGATCAGTCCAGCTCGGCGGTTTCGGCCACGTCGACGATCCAGGCCTCCGGGTCGATCATGACAGTCGAGCCGCTGCTGCTCCAGATGCGCCGCATCTTGAGCAGCATCTTCTCCGCCTCCCGGATCGTGCCCAGTTCCAGGTCGATCATGACGAAGTTCGGATCCGTCACCGAGCGGAGGATCGTGTAGCGGATCACCCCGGATCCGCGGCGATCGGCCGGGTCCAGGTCGAAGGCGCGTTTCCACCGGTCATAGTCGGGCACGGGATGTTGAATGCGCAGAATCATGGTGCCTCCTCAACCAGGCGAATGCGCGACGGGCGCACTCCCTCAGCGTACGACCCCGCGGGCGTCGTGTCAGGCCCCGGTTTGGTCACAGTCCGCAGTGTTCACGAGCGAGTCGCGATCAGGTCGGTCGCGGCCGGCCCCGTTCGCGGCCGGCCCCGTTTACGGCTCAACCGTTGCTGCAGCTGCCGAGGGTCGTCAGCGACTCCCGGCCGAGCGTCAACGCGCTCGATTGCAGCGTGAGCCGCGCGCGCTCTGGCGTCACGTTCACCCCGGCCAGGTTGACCCCCTCGGGGAGGTACGGGGCCACGCAGATGCGGAGCGGTTCCTCACCCAGCACGAGCGAGAGCAAATTGCCGGCGTCGATGCTGCCGCCGCCGGAGGTGACGCTGGCGCCGCTCGGCGTGAGCAACAGCGCGTCGGCGTCGACGCTCGGCGTCGCCGAGGCGCGGTAGCCGATCGGGAAACCGAGCACCTCGAGGTCGCCGCTGTAGCTGATCTCGCCCTGCCCGAGTGCCACGCTGGCGTCGGGGGCGTCGTTCGGCAGCGCCTGGGCCAGCAGCGTGTTGAGGGCGTCGGGCTCGAGGTCGATGATGCCGCGCAGGTCGCCGACGGGCTCCGACTGGTCGAGTGGGACATCCGTCGCCACCACGTGCACGGATGCCGGCACGCCGTCCACGGTCAGGGCGCCGGATTCCAGGGCCACCCGGTCGAAGCTGCCACCAAGGTACTGGGCGATGACCGACAATCCGCCGATGGAGACGGCCACGTCTCCGGTCACTGTGTCGGGAAGGTTCGCGGCGATCTCCTGCTCGATCTGGTCCTCGGCGTAGCCGCGCAGCCCACCGTCGATGAAGAAGAACACTGCGACCAGGCCGAGCACGACCAGGCCGGTGACGACGAATGCGCCGAGGCCGCGGCGCCGGGATTTTCGAGCGGACGCGTCCACCCCTACATGCGTTCCGGTGCGGAGACGCCGAGCAGGCCGAGGCCATTGCGGATGACCTGACCGGTCGCGTCGTTGAGCCAGAGCCGGGTGCGGTGCAGATCGGTGATCGGTTCATCGCCGAGCGGGATCACCCGGCAGTTGTCGTACCAGCGGTGGTAATAGCCGGCGACCTCTTCGATGTAGCGGGCGATGCGGTGGGGCTCGCGCAGTTCGGCGGCCTGTGCGACGACTCGCGGGTATTCCTGCAGCACGCCGAGCAGAGCCGACTCGCTGTCGTGGGTGAGCAGTTCCGGGGCGAACGCGGTGCGTTCCACGCCGGCGGCGGCCGCGTTGCGGGCGACCGAGCAGGTGCGGGCGTGGGCGTACTGCACGTAGAAGACCGGGTTTTCGTTGGTGCGCTTGCCGAGCAGGTCGAGGTCGATGTCGAGCTGGGTGTCGCTGCTCGAGCGCACCAGGGAGTAGCGACCGGCGTCCACGCCGACGGCGTCGACGAGGTCGTCGAGGGTGACGATCGTGCCGGCGCGCTTGCTCATTCGGACGGGTTCGCCGCCCTTGAGCAGGTTGACCATCTGACCGATCAGGATCTGCAGGTTGACGCCGGGCACGTCGCCGAACGCCTCGACCATGGCCATCATGCGGCCGACATAGCCGTGGTGGTCGGCGCCGAGCATGATCAGGTTCTGGTCGAAGCCCCGCTCGCGCTTGTCGAGGTAATAGCCGAGGTCGCCGGAGATGTAGGCCGGTTCACCGTTGGAACGGATGATGACGCGGTCGCGATCATCGCCGAACGTGGTCGTGCGTAGCCAGATGGCCCCGTCTTCCTCGAAGATGTGGCCCTGTTCGCGCAGCCGTTCGATGGCCCGGTTGACAGCGCCGGACTCGTGCAGGGAGTCTTCGTGGAAGTAGACGTCGAAGTCCACCCCGAAGCCGTGCAGCTTCTCCTTGATCTCCGTGAACATCAAGTCGACGCCGACGCTGCGGAACACTTCCTGCTGCTCCACGCGGGACAGGACGGCGATGTCGCCCGCGTGGCTGGCCACGACCTGGTCGGCGATGTCGCCGATGTAGGCGCCGCCGTAGCCGTCTTCAGGGGTGGGCTCGCCCAGGTAACCGGCGAGCACGCTGCGGGCGAAGCGGTCGATCTGCGAGCCGTGGTCGTTGAAGTAGTACTCACGGGTGACGTCAGCGCCCTCCGCCTGCAGCACCCGGGCGAGGCTGTCGCCCACGGCCGCCCAGCGCACGCCGCCCATGTGGATAGGGCCGGTGGGGTTGGCGGAGACGAACTCGAGGTTGATCTTGAGGCCGTCGTAGAGGTGCCCGGTGCCATAGAAAGGGCCCGCGTCGACGATGGTCCGGGCGAGCGCGCCCGCTGCGGCGGCCTCGAGACGGATGTTGATGAAGCCGGGTCCGGCGACGTCGACGGAGGCCACGTCGGGAAGCTGTTCCAGCCCGGCAGCCAGTTCGGCGGCCACCTCGCGCGGGGTGGAGCCGAGCGGCTTGGCGATCTTCATCGCGATGCTGGAGGCCCAGTCACCGTGGTCACGGTTTCTCGGACGCTCAAGCGTGACATCCGCCACGGTCAGATTGAGGTCGGCCACCGGGATTCCGGCCTCGCGTCGACGCTCGCTCAACTGGAGGATGAGGTCGAACAGGGATTGGGAAAGCTCAGCGGGAGTCACGAAAAGCAAGCTTACCGGCCCGGTCAACGACACCCCTCTTGGTAAGGTCAAGCGTGACTCACACCCTCTCGCCCAGACTTCCGCGCGGACGGCTCCTGCGCTCCACTCTTCTCCTCGCCACCGGCACGGTCGCCGTCGTGGCCCTGGCCGGTTGTTCATCGGGTTCCAACCCGGGGAGCAGCCCGTCGGCAACGTCGACTTCCGCAGCTTCCTCGGCCGCCACGGCGACACCCGCGGCGACTGAAACACCCACCCCTACGCCCACCGTCGCGCCGGCCGGCACGCCGGTCTCCCTGTCGTGCGATCAGGTGCTCACCCTCGACGACATCTACTCGTTCAATCCGAACTACGGATCCGCCCCCGATTTCGATCCGACCATCGCAACGGGCAAGACGGCGGCGGAATTCAAGGGGCTGAACTGCGGACTGCTGAATCAGTCCAGCGGAGAAATCATCGAGGTCTCGGTGACCCAGCCGAATAACGTGCTGCGGTCACAGCTGACGAACGAGGCCGTCAGTTCCAGCCAGATCGTTCCGACCTATGGCACCCCACCCGCCGTTGAAGGCTACTTCTCGGCTTCCGGCGGCACCGGAGTGGCACAGGTCTTCACCTCCACCTACTGGATCACGGTCGGCTCGTCGGCATTTTTCGAGCCGGGCGACGCCGAAGCGCTCGTGGCCGCGGCGGTCTCGAACCTGGAGTAACACGCCCGGGCGGACGCCTCGCCAGAACCGGCCGGAACCCGCCCGAGCCCGCCCGCACCCGCCGATTTGGGCACTTCCGGTCGAGTTCGGGTGGTGTGCCGGGCGAGCTCGACCGCGTCCGTCGAAGTCGATGCGGAACATCGGCTGCCCGGATGCTGGTAACCTAGTGTTTTCCCTGGCCCCCATAGCTCAGGGGATAGAGCACTGCCCTCCGGAGGCAGGGGCGGCAGTTCGAATCTGCCTGGGGGCACCGTGAGCTTGACCACGAGCGCGTGATGCCGCAGAGAAACGACTCCTCGGCCCGGCCCGAAGAGGGCCCCTCCGAAGCCGCCCACCCCGGTGCTCGAGCCCGTCGAGACCCGGTGCAGCGCCACCCGAAGGCTCCCATCCCGGTGCGCCGCCCTCCGAAGGCTCCCACCCCGGGGGTCGATCCTGCCGGGACCCGGTGCACCGCCCTCCGAAGGTTCCCGTCCCGGTGGTCGATCCTGCCGAGACCAGAGGCCGAACTCCCGCCTCAGGTCCGCTTGCTTGGCAGTGCGATCAGCGTCTGTTCCGGGGCGACCTCGCCCGGTGGCCGGAGCCAGTACTGGGTGCCGGTTCGGATGATGCTCCAGTGCTGGTTGTGCAGCAGTAGATGGT
>NZ_SOGK01000140.1:0-32420 GCF_004564305.1 Cryobacterium sp. TMT3-29-2 | reverse complement strand
CTGCACCAGACCCTCGGCTACTCAACACCCACCGAACGACTCATCAAACTCACACTCGCCGCCTAAAATGAAACCGAGGACCCCGTCCGAAAAGACCGGGTCACCCCAAACGTTCCGCAGGGGGTTCGCCCGCGGTCTCCGATTCTTCGCCACCAATCAACCAGCCACCGGGCTGTAGTTTGCGATGGACTCCTCGGCTGTCCAAACGGGACCGCCACATACCGGAGGTATGCGGCGGTCCCCCGCCCCGCGGGTCATGTCCCGCGGATGGATCTACTGCCCTTCTGGCGGTTCCGATTGCCACGGTGCGTCGTCTGGAACACGCGTGCCGTCTGGATTGAGACGAATGGCTCGTGGTCGCGCCGCGCGCATCCGGTGTTCGTCCCACTCGACGTCCAACGAGTCCGACGTGAGCCTCTCGCGCGCGACGGCCGCGGCACCGGATTCGTCGGCCGAATCAGGGTCAGGCGGCCGCGGCGTCATAGGCGCTCTCGATGACGGACCCCCAGTACGGCCCGAACATGGTGTTCGCGACGTTGTTGTATCCGAAACTGTTGACCGAGTTTTGATAGCCGGCCGAACCGCTGCCGATGAACCAGGGGCCGCCGGAGGATCCACCGGTCATGTCGCAGGGGATGCCCTGCGATTCCGACTGTGCGTACGGGTCGTCCGTGGCCGTGCCGGAGCAGGACTGCAGGGTGTTGCCGGTGAACGGTGCTGCCGCCGGGTAGCCGAAGGCGGCGTAAGTGAGGCCTCTGCCGTCATTGAAGGCCACGCCTGAGGCGCCGACGGTGTCACTCAAGGACGCATCCGTGGGAGAAGATACGATCGCGAATCCGGTGTCATAGGTGATGTCGCCGCCCGACGTCCATTGGGTCGGAGCATAGAGCTCCGTCGCGTTCCACTGTCCGAACGGTGCGGTGCCGTTCTCGTAGGCCGGAACGAAGACCAGGCGGGAGGCGAACGCCCCAGGGCCCTCGTTCACGCAGTGGCCGGCTGTCGCGACGGTGCTCTCGTTGGCCGCGGAGATGGCGTTGCCCGAGCAGACGTAGTCGCTCCCGCCGAGCGTGAAGAACACCTTGCCGATGTGGTCCACGGGTGTCTGCTGAGTCGCCGTTGGTGTGACCTTCGGATTGCGGGACTGCTTCGTGACCTTCTTCTCTTGCCCCACCTCGACCTCACTTCGGCCCACGGATGTTACGTTGTCGCCGACCAGAACGTCACCTGGAGTCGCGGCCATCATTCGCTCCGCTGTCCAGTATTCGCCCCCCTGTCGGGTCTCAGGAACGACCCACCTCTCGACATCCGTGGATTGCGTCGCGGCAAATGCACCGGCTGATCCGGACGCAACGAGCCCGCCCGTCACGAAGAGACCGCTGATGGCCAGGGCCGCGAGGGCACCGGACCTGATTCTGCTTCTGTTCATAGTCTTCACTCCAGTTATCGATGGAATCCGCCGGACCTATCGCCGGTGGTATCGCGAGTGAACAGGACGATGTGAAAACGCCGTCGATCCCGAAGACCTCTGTGAATTGCGCATTGCACCCCCCGTTCAAGCGTGATTCAACATTGGCCCTCTCCTGGAGCCGACCACCAGTCGGCCCTTGAGGGGACACGGTTTCGTGGCGGCAGGAGGACGTTCGTGCGCCGATCCGCAGCCTCGGGAGGACGGGGCTGCCACCCGGCCCCCGAGCCGGAGCCGAACTGGACCCGACTCGCGGATCACACTGTCGAATTCGGAGGTTCTACCGGATGTCAACAGCAGCGCTAACTTCTCGCCTGTTTCTACGACCCTGTGTCAGCGGTTCAATACCTTCAGTCTGCGAGTGTCGTGCCCTCGGGCCAGCCTGATGTCCTCTACCCGTATCCAGGGTGTATCGAAGACCCATGCGCACAGCCGGCCACTCGCTCGCAATGATAGAAAAGACGACGGTGTCTCGGAGTGCACCGTCTGGTCCGACGGAGTGATTGCGGAGCACCCCATCTTCCTTCGCACCCAATGCTGCTATCGCTTTCCTTGATTGGCGGTTGTGCCAGTGAGTGCGAAACTCCACCGCGATGCAATGCAAGACATCGAAGGCATAAGCGAGCTGCAGCAGCTTGGTCTCCCGATTCGCCCCGGTTCCCTGAGCGCTTGTGGCCAGCCAAGTCGAGCCGATTTCCAGCCGCAACTCAGTGTCGCTCGGGTTCATGAAGGTCGTCATTCCGACCACCTGTCCCGTTGATACAAGTCGGATGGCCCATGGCAGCATGTGCCCCAGCGATTGGACGCCGAGTCGGCGTTCAACCTCCTCAGCCATCGCGTCGGGGTGCGGCACCGAGGTGTACCACGAACGCCATAGGTCGTCCTCGCCCGCCGCTACACGGAGCTCAGCCACGTGATTCAGGGAGAGGGGCTCAAGGGCCACGAGCGATCCAGTGAGCGTGGGCGTTGCCGAGAGTTCCATGCCTCGACCCTAGGGCACCATACACTCCAAACAGATTCGGCGAGTTCAACGGCAGTGTCGTCGCGCGGGTGTCCGGGTAGCGGCAACAAACCGCACCTCCCGGCGGTTTGCTTGACAGGGCTCAGACCACAGGCATACCCGCGAATAGGTTGGTCAGATGCTATTTCTTCCGCAAAATCCATGCACCCAGGCGATTCTTGAGATCCTGCAGCGGCTACCAACGTGGAGGGAAAACAATCATGCGTGCACCCAGTCCCCGTGCCCGTGCTCGTCGAATCACTACATCAGCGTGGCCCCGATCGCCATTGTGGCGGCCGGCCTGATGGTCGGGCAAGGCTCGAATGCCGCCTTCTCATCGTCGACCCGTAACCCCGGCAACAGTTGGAGCACCGGCAGCGGCTTCGCACCCGACACAAGCGGGCCGCCCACCCACGGTGTGTGAACTCGTGTTGCCCCCGGCACCCTCGCATCGAACGCGTGATGCGTCGACAGTCAGGGGTGTCCCCCTTTGGGCCGACAGCGGAGAATGACGCTCACCTGCTACCTTGACCCATGAACATCCGGTTCCCGAGCGGAACCGCATCCGTTCATGATGGCCGTGACCGATGAAACACCTCCTGCCGAACCCACGCCGTTCGTAGAGTCAGCGCCAGGTCGCCGTCCCTCTGGACGGATTCGCGTCGACAAGACAGGGAATCATTAAGTCCATGAAGAGAATTTCATTTTGCGGAGAATCCTTCCTGACCACAGACGGGGCCGCGGATGCACTCCTGAGGTTGGTCATCGCTCTTCCAAGCGGCCACGACTCCGAATTGCTCAGACTACCCGCGGTCAACAACGACGGCGAGGAGATGGTCGTGCAAATAATCGTCGGCCCAGGCAGCGAGCTGATCAGCGTCCCGGAAGAATCCACGTGGAGAGAACCGGACACCCTCGAGGCGGTCGCCTATCTCCACCGTCGCATACAGACGCTCAGGACCTCCAGCGAGCTGACCTTCTCAGAGGCGCCTTCATTCATGGAATACGAATGGGACACCGAGTACTTGCTGTAGGCCGCTGGGAGGCTGTCCCTCGCATGCTCACTTCTTCAGCGCAGCAGACCGTGACCTGTAGTGCATCCACGATGCTGACGCTCGCGGCAACTCTTGAGCAGGGGGTCGGCTCTCTCGTCGTGGGGGGGGGTCCGGCCCACCACCACCAAAAACCGTCACGAATGGAGCAGCGATGTCATTCCAGGCCTACCTCGACAACCCCGACGACATGAACGGACTGCCCCCGCGCCACAATTCACGAACGCGGCGGTGCAGGTTACGGCGCACCGTTCCCGTCGGGGTGTCGCCGCGGTTGTCCAACGGAAATCACTGCGCAATGACGCAATGGTACTGTCGATCCGCCCGATCGAGCCGCCGCAGCCGCACTGGCGTCCATCGGAAAACCGGAGAGGCACTAGTCATGCCCGAATTCGTGTACATCACCCGCTTCTGTTCCAGGGGCAACCGATCATGATTCGAGACGACTCGCTGAGGCGCATGTACGCCGGCGGGCGCCCGAACCGGTGGGCGCGTTTCCTGAACCGGATCAGCGCGATCGTGTTCTCGCTCGGTGTCGTCGGCCACGGCGCCGTGACCCTCGAGACCGTCAATCCGCAGTCGCGCACCCTGCTCACCCTGCCGCTCGTGATCGCCAGCTACGAGGGCAACGAATACGCGGTCTCGATGCTGGGCCAAGGCTCGCGGTGGGTGCGCAATGTGCGGGCCGCGAGGGGAAAAGCCGTCATCCACGCGGGGCGCAGACGTTCAGTCGTCCTCGAAGAAGTTCAGGCGGATGCCCGTGCGCCGATTCTCAAGGCGTACCTGGCGCAAGCGCCCGGTGCCAGACCGCACATTCCGGTCGAGCAGTCCGAGCCGGTCGACGCCTTCGAGGCCATCGCAGCTGACTTCCCGGTGTTCAAAATTCGGGATGCCCAGTGAGGAGCATCTGACGCCACTGGAGCTCGCGCGCACAATCGCACGGAAACGGCGCACACTGTTTGCGCATTCGCTCTGTGACCCCGTGTTCGACCAGCGCGGGAATGAAGTCACGGATCGGTCGGCCGGAGAGCGCCTCGTGCTCTTCACGGACATCCCTTTCAACACGTGACCGTGGCACAGCGGGGAATCGTTGCGTGAGCCGATCCACTGCCTTTCGCCGGCGTGCGGTTCATCGTAGAGGTACGGCGCCCCACCGTCCGAAGCTTCGTGTCAAGGCGGTCTCGGCCATGCGCGCGTCGAACTCCAGCCCCCTCTCGACAGCGTCCGGCGACGGGTGGGGATTATGCATCTCACGGTCGCGGGTGCACGATGAAGTCATGGGAT
The DNA here is from genome assembly GCF_004564305.1 of Cryobacterium sp. TMT3-29-2. Taxonomy (NCBI): domain Bacteria; kingdom Bacillati; phylum Actinomycetota; class Actinomycetes; order Micrococcales; family Microbacteriaceae; genus Cryobacterium; species Cryobacterium sp. TMT3-29-2. The sequence goes on along the minus strand of NZ_SOGK01000140.1, from coordinate 27,619 downwards.
CTTCAGCAGATGAACCATGAATGCGGCCCGTTCATCCATCACGGCCGACCAGCAACGAGCGAACACCGGGGCAAACACTTGGCTGGGCCTGTCGATCGTCGCAGCCGCCCTGGCCTTCACCGGCAGCGCGATCGGGCTCGCAGTTGACGGGCTCTACGACAGCCTGACACCCGCTTTCCTGTTCCAGGCGCTGGCACAGGACATCGTGAATGCGGTGGTGGTCGCGCCGCTGGTCGTGATCTGCGCCGTCCTGGCTTTGCGCGGATCGTATCGCGCGGGTCTGCTTTGCCTGGGGGCGGTCGCGTTCACCGTGTATAGCTACGTGATCTACACCTTCTCCATTCCGTTCGGACCGTTGTTTCCGTTGTGGATCGTGGTTTTCGGCCTGAGCCTTTTCGCCCTGATTGCCGGGTTGACATCCATCGACCCGAAGACGGCGGCTGAGAACTTCACAAACGGTCGTGCTCTTTCGGTTTCGGCTTGGATGCTTCTGGTCGTGGCGGGCCTGTTCGGCCTGCTCTGGCTTTCCGAAGACGTGCCCGCTCTGCTCAATGGCGTCAGGCCCCAGAGCGTCGTGGACATGGCCCTGCCAACCAATCCCGTGCACATCCTTGACTATGCGTTCTTCCTCCCGGCGGCACTGTGGGCCGGCATTGGGCAACTGCGACTGCGGACGTTCACCTACCCCATCACCGCCGCCTTTCTCTTTTTCCTTCTCCTGACGTGCCTGCCGATTCTGACCACACCCTTCGTGCAGCTAGCCCTCAAGGAACCGGCATCTTGGGTGGTCATGATTCCGATCGGTCTCGTTGCGGCCTGCATCGCCGGAGTACTGAGTTGGCTGCTGGTGACACTTCGAACGAGGCGATCATGAAGCCCGTGATCTCCCCCCTGAAGCGTCCTCACGGGTCGGATACTCACTCAGCACTCGTCAACACCGCGCAAAGGGATCCTCATCGATGAACGACAATATTGCAAGGGCGCACCGGGCCCGACGGACGGTGTTCATCACAATCGGGGCGGTGGCCTGCGTGCTCGCGCTGAGTCTCGGCGCGATCCTGACCGTGGGCGGTATCTTCGTCCCCGCGACGTACCTCCAACCCTGGAAGGCGACCTACTACCAGCAGTCGACCGATATTCGAGTGCAGGTCGTCGCCCATGCCTTGCTGGCGCCGAGCGGACACAACATGCAGCCGTGGACCGTTGTGCTCGACACGGCCGATGCCAACGTTCTCCACCTGTACGCTGACTCGAGCCGTCTGACCCCGGCAGTCGATCCGGATTCGCGGCAGACCGTGGTTTCTCAGGGAGCATTTCTCGCCTACCTCCGGGTTGCCGCCGAGCAGCTCGGGTATTCCGCCTCGTTCGAGTTGTTCCCCGACGGGAGCTATGACGAGACAGACCTAAGGACGTCGATGAGCCAGCGGCCGGTCGCGCGGATCAGTCTGGCGAAGGACGCATCCGTGACCACGAAGGACTACTCGTCGCTGTTCCGGGCCGACACGAACCGCGCTCCGTACACGGTGGCACCCCTCACGACACCGCAAACGGAAGCGCTGACAGCCCTCGCCGACAACTCGGCCGCGCGTCTCACGCTCCTCAGCGATGAAAAGAATCTGATCACACTCGGAGCCTTCGGAGTCCAAGGAACCCTCATCGAAACTGAGTACCTCGCTGCGACCAGGGAGAGTGCCGCAGTGTTCCATGGCACAGAGCAATCCAAGAACGAGGCACGGTCGGGATTCGCCGTTGAGGGCCAGGGCACCACCGGATTCAAGAAGTATCTCCTCCAAGGACTCCTCACCATCTTCCCTGCGCTGAATAACGATACGGCCACAGCCAAGAATGCGATCACGATGACCGCTGCCGGCGTGGACAACACGGCCGCATACGGACTCATCAGCACGCCCGGCAACACCCGGACGGAACAGGTCGAAGCCGGCATCCTGTACGCGCAGCTATCCCTCCACGCCCGAACCCTCGGCCTGGTCATGCAACCGCTGAGCCAGGTCCTGCAGGAATACCCGACTATGGCTGCTCCCTACGCGGCAATCCATGCTCAATACGCGCCCGAAGGGCAGACGATCCAGATGCTCGTTCGTGTCGGCACCCCAACGACCGAGTACCCGGTGTCGATGAGGCGGGACGTGGCTGACCTCCTGCGCACGCCGTGAGGCCGCAGACCCTGTCGGAACCATCCTAAATACCCGAGTCCCGGGATGCCGTCACCCGCCACCGACGTGGATGCCAGGCCGCCGCACGGGATCGGCTTCGTTTTGGCGAAGAATTTCGCGCACGACGGGTGCGGTATCGCCTTGGCCGAGGAGGAGGTAGCGCAGCAGGTGCCCGAGGGGGTTACCCTCTGACCATTCGAAGTAGGCGTGGGGTCGCACTCCGGAAGCGTCGCGCAGTGCCAGGAGGATGGCGGCGATGGCGTTCGGTGCCGCGGGACTCTGGGCGCGCAGCACCCGAAGCCCGTTGACTACTTCACCGCGAACATGGAGCACTTCGCTGAAACTGGACGGATCAACGACCTCGATCTCCAGGAACAACACGTCAGCGCGACCCGGCACGGGATTCATTCCCCGCTGCGCTGTCTCTTTACCGGCATAGTCGGTTTGTTTGCCCGGCTTGGGTTTGGTCGCAATCAGGTTCAAGGCACCATCGAATACGAGCGAGTCGGTGATGAAGCGTCGCGCCTGTTCGTCCAGTTCGACGGCTTCAACTCGCAGTTCTGTGGTGCGCGAAACCCGGGACACGAGCGAGACAACGATGATTCCTAGAATGAAGAACGCCGAGATGGCTATGCCGTCGGGCTTTTCCAGGATGTTCTCGCCGAGCGCGTAGAGAAGGATCAGGGTCAGGATGGTGAAGGCGACACTGGCACGGCGCTGGTGTCGCCGGATCGCGGAAATCGTGACGGCGATGGCGCCGGACACCATCATCGCCAGGATGCCGGTGGCGTAGGCGCCGGCCTGCGCGTTGACATCGGCGTTGAACCCGATCGTGATCAGGATGCTGATGCCGGTATAGACGAGAACCACGGGGCGCACGGCGCGGCTCCACTCGGGGGCCATGCCGTACGACGGCAGGTAGCGTGGGACGATGTTGATCAGGCCAGCCATGGCGGATGCCCCCGCGAACCACAGGATGAGGATGCTGCTGACGTCGTAGACGGTGCCGAAGGTGTTCCCGACGAGTTCATGGGCCAGGTAGGCCAGTGCACGGCCGCTGGCTTCGCCGCCGTCCTCGAAAGCCTCCTCGGGAATGAGGAGGGTGGTGACGAAGGTGCTGGAGAGGAGGTAGGAGCTCATGATGAGGGCCGCCGCGGTCAGGAGCTTGCGGGTGTTGCGGATGCGTGAGGCCAGGCGCTCCTCGCTGGTTTTCCCTTCCGAGGCAACCAGGGGCATCATGCTCACCCCGGTCTCGAATCCGGACAGGCCCAGAACCAGCAGCGGGAAAGCTATGATGGCGGGACCGAGTAGGTCACCGAAACCCCCGCCGCGAGACAGGAGGGCGTCGGTCCATCCGGCGAGAGCCACGGGTTCCGTGACCACGTTGTAGAGGCCCACGCCGATCACGACGGCGTTCAGGGCGAGATATACCGCTACCAGTGGGATGGCGACCGCGACGGCTTCGCTGAACCCGAGGAGGAAAACCCCGCCGAGAGTCAGGAGCAGGACGATCGTGATCGTCACGGCATGCCCCTCGAGGAAGCTGGGCGCGTACGGGTTTTCAAGAAGGTGGACCGTGGCATCCGCCGATGACAGGGTGATCGTGATGATCCACGACGTTGCGACGAAGCCCAGGAGTACCAGGACGAAGAACTTGCCCTTCCAGAACGGGAGGAGCCGCTCGAGCATCGCCACCGATCCCTGACCGTGCGGGCTCTCCTTCGCCACCCGCCGGTACATCGGCAGCATCCCCAAGAGGGTCAGCGCAACGATCAGCAGGGTCGCCAACGGCGCGAGCGACCCGGCAGCCAGCACGGCGATGCTCGGCAGGTAGGACAGCGTCGAGAAGTAGTCGACGCCCGTCAGGCACATGACCATCCACCAGGGACGCTTCGTCGCGGTGTCTGCGGGGCTCTCTGGCCCGAGGGGCTGCACGCGGTTCCGAAGGAGCCACCGCGCGAGGGTACTGGGGGGCGCCCCGGGACGGACCGGACGGGCAACGCTCGCCGGGATGACCGGAACGCCAGATGAATCCACTGTGTTCTTCCATCCCGTCCACGCCGGTCATAAGACCGAGCGAACAGTTCTGCTCAAATCCGAACCCCGACTCTATTGTGAGCCACGGGCGAGCGCGCGCCGCACGCTCAGAGCGACGATCTGAGCTCGGAACCGGGGTGGCCCCGAGCACAGGTCACAGCCACTTCTTTTTCCTGCAGCCCAAATAGAGCGCGACGCCGAGAAGGATCATTTCTCGGGTGGTCGCTTGGCGTTAGTTCACCAGGGCGGCGTTCACGGTCAGGTCCCTGATCAGGGGGAAACCGTTAGGGTTCCGGTCCGCAGCGTTAGGGAATCGTTTGTTTGGGCCCAGCGGCCTTCGGTTGGGGTGTCTACTCAGTCCGTACTTCCCTCGGGGAACACCGCGCTGACCGGATGAATTGTCGGCTTATGGATGGAGTTTTTTGTGTTGGACATTGTCTATATTCTCGGCGTCGTCGCCGTTTTTGCTCTGATCGGCGTCGTGGCGTGGGGGGTGGAAAAGCTGTGATCGTGTTCGACATCGTGGCTGCGGTCCTGGCCGTCGCCTCGGTCGGCTACCTGGTGCTCGCCCTCGTGAAGCCGGAGCGGTTCTGATGGACGTTTGGCTTGCGATTCTTCAGGTCCTGACCCTCGTGGCCATTCTGGCCGCGTTGCACCGGCCGCTGGGTGACTACATGGCGACGATTTACACCACCACGCGTGACCTCCAGGTCGAGCGGGAGTTCTACCGGCTGATCGGGGTGGATGCCCGGTCCGATCAGTCGTGGCAGTCCTACCTGCACAGCGTGCTCGCATTCTCGGCAGTCGGGGTGTTCTTCGTCTACGCGATCCAGCGCGCCCAAACTGTGCTGCCATACTCGCTCGGCTTCCCCGCGATCCCCGAAGGGCTGTCCTTCAACACGGCCGTGTCTTTTGTGACCAACACGAACTGGCAGTCCTACTCCCCCGACGTCACGATGGGTTACTCGGTTCAGATCGCCGGCCTAGCCGTGCAGAACTTCGTCTCGGCCGCCGTGGGCATTGCCGTCGCGATCGCCCTCGTGCGCGGATTCGTCCTGCGCCGCACGGGTACGATCGGCAATTTCTGGGTCGACCTCACCCGCGGTGTCCTTCGCCTGTTGCTGCCGCTGGCCATTGTTGCGGCGGTCGTCCTGCTCACCGGCGGCGTGATCCAGAACTTCAATGGTTTCACTGACGTGACCACTCTGAGCGGAGGGACGCAGTCCATCCCGGGCGGCCCGACGGCCTCACAGGAGGCCATCAAGGAGCTCGGAACCAACGGTGGCGGTTTCTTCAACGCGAACTCCGCGCACCCGTTCGAGAACCCGAGCGCCTGGACGAACCTGTTCGAGATCCTCCTCCTGCTCGTCATCCCTTTCAGCCTGCCCCGCACCTTCGGCACGTTGGTCGGTGACAAGAAGCAGGGCTACGCGATCCTCGCCACCATGGCTACCATCTTCGTGGTCTCGCTGACCGCGGTTACGATCTTCGAACTGAACGGTGCCGGAACTGCGCCCGGCCTGGCGGGCGGGGCGATGGAGGGCAAGGAAACCCGGTTCGGCATCGCCGGTTCGACCCTGTTCGCCTCGGCGACGACCCTGACCTCGACCGGAGCCGTCAACTCCATGCACGATTCGTACACGGCGCTGGGAGGAATGATGCCGATGCTGAACATGATGCTCGGCGAAGTCGCCCCCGGCGGCACCGGTTCCGGTCTCTACGGGATGCTCATCCTCGCCGTGATCGCCGTGTTCGTCGCCGGGCTCCTCGTCGGGCGCACCCCGGAATATTTGGGCAAAAAGATCGGCCCGAGGGAGATCAAGCTCGCGAGCATCTACATCCTGATCACGCCGACACTGGTGCTCACCGGCACCGCACTGAGTTTCGCGATCCCGCCGGTACGAGCGGACGTGGAAGCCACATCGATCTGGAACCCCGGATTGCACGGCCTCTCCGAAGTGCTCTACGCCTTCACCTCCGCAGCCAACAACAACGGGTCCGCCTTTGCCGGGCTCACTGCGAATACCCCGTGGTTCAACACGGCGCTCGGCGTTGCCATGCTCCTCGGCCGATTCCTGCCGATCGTGTTCGTGCTCGCCTTGGCCGGCTCGCTCGCCGCGCAGGACAAGGTTCCGGCTACCGCCGGCACGCTGCCGACGAACCGGCCGCAATTCGTCGGCCTGCTGATCGGAGTCACGATCATCATCACCGCACTGACCTATTTCCCCGTACTCGCGCTAGGACCCCTGGCGGAAGGACTGCAGTAAACATCATGACCACTCTCACCGAGACACCCGCCGCAGAGCGGCCGCCCGCACGCGGGCACCACCGACCCACAGCCAAGGGCGCCATCAGCGTCGGGCAACTCGTCGCCGCCCTTCCCGGTGCCTTCCGGAAGCTCGACCCCCGGCAGATGTGGCGCAACCCGGTCATGTTCATCGTCGAAGTCGGTGCGGTCCTGACGACCGTGATGGCCATCGTCGAACCGTTCCTGGGCGGCCCGGCCGAGTCCGGCGGTGCGGCGGTCCCCTCCTCCTTCACTGGGGGGATCGCGTTCTGGTTGTGGCTGACCGTCGTGTTCGCCAACCTGGCGGAGTCGGTAGCCGAGGGCCGAGGCAAGGCTCAGGCTGACAGTCTGCGTCAGACCCGCACCAGCACCACCGCGCACCGGGTCGAGGGCTACGACCCCACCGGGGACGCCGCCGCCGAACGGGCAGTCGTGACAGAACTCTCCTCCGCCGAGCTCACTCTCGGGGACACCGTCATCGTCGTCGCCGGCGAACTCGTCCCGGGAGACGGAGACATCGTGTCGGGCATCGCCTCGATCGACGAATCCGCCATCACCGGTGAGTCCGCACCGGTGATCCGCGAATCCGGCGGCGACCGCAGCGCCGTCACGGGCGGCACCCGCGTGCTCTCCGACCGCATCGTGATGCGGATCACGAGCAAACCAGGTGAAACCTTCGTCGACCGGATGATCGCCCTGGTCGAAGGCGCGGCCCGCCAGAAGACACCCAACGAACTCGCGTTGAACATCCTCCTGGCCAGCCTCTCGATCATCTTCGTCGTCGTCACCTTGACGATCAATCCCATTGCCTCCTACTCGGCTGCAGCCGTGAGCGTGCCCGTCCTCGTCGCACTCCTGGTCTGTCTCATCCCCACGACCATCGGTGCGTTGCTTTCCGCGATCGGCATCGCCGGAATGGACCGCCTCGTGCAGCGCAATGTGCTGGCCATGTCCGGACGTGCCGTCGAGGCCGCCGGGGACGTGACCATCCTGCTGCTCGACAAGACCGGCACGATCACCTACGGCAATCGGCAGGCACGAGAATTCACACCCCTGACCGGGGTCACCCGAGAAGAACTGGTCAGGGCGGCCGCGCTGTCGTCGCTGAGCGACCCGACCCCTGAAGGCAAATCGATCGTCGACCTCGCCTCGGAGGACGGTTTCCACAACGAAGGAACACTGGCCGGCGAGATTGTTCCGTTCACTGCCCAAACCCGGATGAGCGGTATCGACCTCCCCGACGGGACCTACATCAGAAAGGGCGCCGGATCAGCCGTGATCGCATGGGTCGAGGAATCCGCGCGCGCCGCAGGCACCGTCCTGACCGACCTCGACGACCAGGTCGAGCGGATCTCACGCTTAGGCGGCACCCCGCTCGTCGTCGCAGCTGGCGACGCCGACGGTGCCCGCCGCATCCTTGGTGTGGTCTACCTCAAAGACATCGTCAAGGAGGGAATCGCCGAACGATTCGCTGAACTGCGCTCCATGGGCATCCGCACCATCATGGTCACGGGCGACAACCCCCTCACCGCGAAAACCATCGCCGCGGAGGCCGGCGTGGACGACTTCCTCGCCGAAGCCACCCCGGAAGACAAACTCGCCCTCATCCGCCGCGAACAGCAAGGCGGCAACCTGGTCGCGATGACCGGCGACGGCACGAACGATGCCCCAGCGCTGGCCCAAGCGGACGTCGGAGTGGCCATGAACACCGGGACGAGCGCGGCGAAGGAAGCTGGGAACATGGTCGACCTCGACTCAGACCCGACCAAGCTCATCGACATCGTGCGGATCGGCAAGCAGCTCCTCATCACACGCGGGGCCCTCACCACGTTTTCGATCGCCAACGACGTCGCCAAATACTTCGCGATCATCCCCGCGATGTTCGCGGGCGTGTTCCCCGGCCTCGCCGTGCTGAACATCATGCAGCTGCACTCGCCGGCGTCGGCGATCATGTCCGCGATCATCTTCAACGCGATCATCATCATCGTGCTGATCCCCCTCGCTCTGCGCGGGGTCAAGTACCGCCCGGCTTCCGCGTCGAGCATCCTCAGCCGCAACCTGCTCATTTACGGCCTCGGCGGCGTCATCGCCCCCTTTATCGGCATCAAACTGGTCGACCTTGTGGTCGCGTTGATTTCCGGTTTCTGAGTAACCCCTGACCTGACAACAATGAAAACGGAAACCACACCATGAGCTCACCACGCACAACCACCCGACGCTACTGGGTCGCCTTCCGCGCCATGCTCGTCTTCACGGCGGTTCTCGGTCTTGCCTACCCGCTGACAATCACCCTGATCGGGCAGCTCGTCCTGCCTGCCCAGGCGAACGGCTCACTCGTCACAATCGAGACCGATACGGCCGGGACGGAAACGGTCGGGTCGGCCCTGATCGGCCAGTCGTTCACCGATGCGAAGGGCACCCCACTACCGGAATGGTTCCAACCTCGTCCCTCCGCAGCCGGCGACGGCTATGACGCCGCCACGTCCAGCGGCAGCAACTGGGGTCCGGAGAATCCCGATCTCATCCAAGCCGTCATCGAGCGCACGCAGGCCATCGAAGAGTCAGACGGTGTTAGGGCCGAACAGATCCCCGCTGACGCGCTCACCGCGTCCGCGTCGGGGCTCGATCCCCACATCAGCCCGGCATACGCCAGGCTGCAGGTGAGCCGAGTCGCCCAGGAACGAGGGATCCCGGAAGCCTCCGTCGGCGCCCTGATCGAAAGCAACATGCAGCGACGTGTCCTGGGATACTTGGGAGACCCGACTGTCAACGTGCTCGAACTGAACATCGCGCTTGCCGGGCTGAAGGGCTGAACAGTGAAACGGGGACGACTACGGGTGCTGCTCGGTGCCGCACCGGGCGTCGGCAAGACCTACACCATGCTGGAAGAGGGCCGTCGTCTCCGCGATGAGGGCAAAGATGTGGTCGTCGCCGTCGTGGAAACCCATGGACGGGCGGCGACCGCGGTGATGCTCGATGGCCTTGAGGTGGTTCCCCGGGTGTCGGTCGAACACCGTGGTGTCGAGTTGACCGAAATGGACCTGGCGGGCGTGCTCGCTCGGCATCCGCACATCGCCCTGGTCGACGAACTCGCGCACACCAATGCGCCCGGGTCGCTGTGCGAAAAGCGCTTTCAGGATGTCGAAGCACTCCTCGATGCCGGGATTGATGTGATCTCGACGGTGAACATTCAACACATCGAGTCCCTCAACGACGTTGTGCAGCAGATCACGGGGGTGCCCCAACGGGAAACCCTGCCGGATTCCGTGCTCCGAAAAGCCGATCAGGTCGAGGTGGTCGACCTGGCGCCCCAGGCCCTGCGCGACAGACTCGCCGAAGGGCACATCTACCCGTCTGCCCGGATCGACGCGGCCCTGTCGAACTATTTCCGGCTGGGAAACCTCACGGCCCTCCGCGAACTCGCCCTGCTCTGGCTCGCCGACGAGGTCGACACGGCGCTGAAAACGTATCGGACCGAACACGGCATAGACAGCAAATGGGCGGCACGCGAACGCGTCGTCGTCGCGTTGACCGGCGGGCCGGAGGGCGAGACCCTGATCAGGCGCGGCGCCCGGATCGCGGCACGGTCAGCCGGCGGTGAACTCATTGCCGCCCACGTGATCAACCAGGACGGGCTCAGCGCCCCTCACCCCGGAGCCCTCGCGACGCAACGCGCCCTGGTCGAGGAACTCGGCGGCAGCTACCACCAAGTCGTCGGCAACGACACCTCCCGCGCCCTGGTCGACTTCGCCAGGGCAACGAACGCCACCCAACTCGTGATTGGGGTCAGCCGCCGCAACCGCCTCACCGCAGCCCTGTCCGGACCCGGAATCGGGGCGACCATCGTGCGGGAATCCGGCGACATCGACGTGCACATCGTCACCCACTCCGCAGCCGGAGGCAAGTTCACGCTCCCACCACTTGGCGGCGCCCTCACGGCACGACGCCGCCTAGTCGGCCTCTCGCTGGCACTCATCGGCGGGCCCATCCTGACCTGGCTACTCGTCTCCATCCGCACGCCGGCATCCATCACCAGCGACGTCCTCAGCTACCAACTCCTCGTCGTCGTCGTCGCCCTTGTCGGCGGCTTGTGGCCGGCACTGTTCGCCGCACTGCTGTCCGGGCTGACCCTGGACTTCTTCTTCGTCGATCCCACCAACACCATCACCATCGCCGACCCCCTCCACGCCATCGCTCTTGCCCTTTACCTCGTCAACGCGGTTCTCGTCAGTTACGTCGTCGACCAGGCGGCTCGCCGCACTCGCACTGCGCAGCGCTCGGCGGCGGAATCGGAACTCCTTGCCACGGTTGCCGGCAGCGTCGTTCGCGGCGAAGACGCCCTGCAAGCCCTGGTAACCCGGACCCAGGAAGCTTTCGGGCTCACCGCCGTTCGATTAATGGCCGGACAGCAGCTCCTGGCCGAAGCCGGTGAAACAGCAGATGAGGCTCCCGCCACGACGGTGCCCGTCGGAAGCCGCGCGGTGCTCGAACTCTACGGGCCCGATTTGGAAGCCTCGGAGCGCCGCTTGCTGACCGTCATCGCGATCCAGATCGATGCCGCGCTCGAACACACCGACCTCGCCCAGACCGCCAGCAAGATCGGGCCGCTCGCCGAAGCCGACCGAATGCGCAGCGCCCTACTTGCGGCCGTCGGCCACGATCTCCGCAGACCGTTGGCCGCGGCCACCACCGCCATCAGCGGGCTGCGCGCCACCGACGTCGACTTCTCAGAGTCCGACCGCATCGAACTCCTCGCGACCGCCGGGGAGAGTCTCGACTCGCTCGCAGCACTTGTCACCAATCTCCTCGACGTCAGCCGGCTCCAGGCCGGCGCGCTGGCCGTCTCCCTCAGCTCCGTGGACGTGCCGGATGTCGTGCTGCCCGCACTCGACGAGTTGGGGCTGGGGCCCGCAACAGTCGAACTTGACCTACCATCCGAGCTCCCGCCCGTCCTCGCCGACTCCGGACTTCTCCAGCGAGCCATCGTCAATCTTCTCGCCAACGCTACCCGCTTCTCCCCACCCGGCACCCCCACCCGGATCGCCGGGAGCGAGTTCGCCGGCGCCGTGCAGATTCGAGTCGCGGATCAAGGACCGGGCATCCCTGCTGACCGTTGGGACGACGTGTTCATACCCTTCCAACGGCTCGGAGACACCGACAACCTGACCGGGCTCGGGCTCGGACTTGCTCTGTCAAAAGGCTTCGTCGAAGGCATGGGGGGCACCCTGGAAGCTGAGGACACTCCCGGCGGAGGCCTCACCATGGTCATCACTCTCCCCGCCGGCCCCCACCCACAGATCGAAGAACCCGTATGAAAATCCTGATCGCCGACGATGACCCCCAAATCCTCCGCGCCCTCCGCATCACCCTCCGCGCCCGCGGCTACGACATTGTCACCGCCGAAGACGGCCAAGCCGCCATCAACTCTGCAATCGACCAGCACCCCGACCTGGTCATGCTCGACCTGGGCATGCCCGGCCTCGATGGGCTTGCGGTCATCGACGCCCTCCGCGGCTGGAGCAGCGTCCCCATCCTGGTCGTCTCCGGCCGGACCGGAGCAGCAGACAAAGTCGAGGCGCTCGACAGAGGAGCCGACGACTACGTCACAAAACCATTCTCCATCGACGAACTCCTCGCCCGAATCCGCGCTCTGACCCGCCGGGTCCCCGCCGCGGACGAAGAACCCGTCATCGTTTTCGGCTCTATCACCGTCGACCTTTCCGCGAAACAAGTCATCCGATCCAAGGACGGAACCCACGAACCCGTTCGTCTCACACCCACCGAATGGCACATCCTCGAGGTGCTCCTCCGCAACCCCGGCAAACTCGTCAGCAAACACACCCTCTCGACCGCAGTGTGGGGACCTCACCCGACAAGCGACACCGGATATCTTCGCCTTTACGTCGCCCAACTCCGGAAGAAGCTGGAACCACACCCGTCCGAACCCCGGTACCTTCTCACCGAAGCCGGCATGGGCTACCGATTCAACCCCGACCCAGGAGCGTCCTAGAGGGGCCGTACCGCGGCAAACGAACACTCGACACCCCACTCTCGTGATTTAGAGCAACGAACCCACCCGCACCTACCCCGAAAGCACAGCGAAGGTGACCCTGGACGCTCGAGGCCACTCCGACCCGCCGAACCGCGTCGAACACCGGCTCGAGAGGGTGGCGCCGGTGGGGAGGTTCGCGAACCGGAACCGGCCGGAGAGCCGGCGGGTGTCCGTCGCGGTGACCTCGATGGAGAGCAGACGCTCGAGGGTGTGGGTAAGGCTCCAGCCCTCGGCTTGAGCCTGGTCCAAGACGTTCGGTAGCGCGTCGGCGGCGTCGGCGGGCTTGGGCTCGGCGAAGTGTCCGGGCAGCTGGCCATAGACTCTCGCCGGCGTCGTGGCGGCACTACGCTCGGTGCGCGTCGCTCAAGGTTTTCGTCTGACGGCGTCACGGTCGGGCAGCGCTAATCGTTGCGCGCGGCTTCTAGCGCCATGTCCGAGTCCGATCCTGACTGCAGATCAGATCGAAACAGCCACCAAACGATTGCGCCGCAGCAGATGAACAGGATGCCGCTCGCCAGGAACGGCACGCACAGAGACAGCGACGACGCGAGGACCCCGCCGAGGGCTGCTCCCACGGTGAGACCGATGAGGCCAAGAACCTTGGACGATGCGTTGACCCGCCCTCGGAGGTTCTCGGGGACCAGGCGCTGCCGAAGCGAGTTCACGCAGATTCCCCACACAACGGAGTGAAGGATGTACGCGGCCAGGAGAGCCGCGGCCAGCCAAGGAATCCGGACGAAGGCGAGCGCGAACATGGACGCGGCACCGAGGAAGAGACTGCCCACGATCGTCCATCCGTACCCCACACATGATCGAAGTGGTGCCGTAATGATCGAGCCGACAAGGCCGCCGAGTGCTGACACCGCCAGAATCAGGCCATACCCCGCTGGACCAAGACCGAGAGTTTGCTGCGCGTATAGCACCAGGACGGAAAACGGCATCATGTATGCAACGCTCGCGAGCCCGCCGACTACAGCCAGGCCGCTCAACAACCGGTGTCCGTGAAGCCACCTGGCACCGTCTGCGGCTTCCCGGAACACGGATCGGCGAGGCGAGAGAAGGCCGTGGACGACGCCCGGACGCGGGAGCGCAAGGAAGAAGAACCCGGCCGCTGCATAGAAGCCGCCGGCAGCCAAGACTGGAACCGCAGCCCCGAGGGCGAACAGGAGGCCGCCCAGTGGCGGACCTGCGAATTCATCGGCAAGGAGTTGAGCTGCCGAGATGCGGCTGTTCGCCTGGTCTAGTTGGTTCGCTGGAACGACCGACGGCAGGATCGACAATGCCGCGTTGTCCGCGGCGGTCTCCAGGATTCCGACGCCCGCGAGAACGACATACAGAAGCAAAACGGAGCCAAAGCCGATCGCGAACAAGACCGCCATCATGATCACAAGCGACGCTCGACTGAGATTCGTGATCCACAAGATCGTTCGACGGTCGAATCGATCGACGTAGACCCCGACCGGAACCACCACCAACAAACGCACAGCCGAGTACACGGCGGCAAGGCCGGCGATGAGAATGGCATCCGTCGTCAACGATGTTGCCAGCAGCGGTATCGCCACGAACATCAAGCCGTCGCTCAGGTTGCCGACCGCGTTGCCCGCCCAAAGCCGCCTGAACCCTTTACCTAACGACACGAGCAAACCCTAGCCGCCCCGAGCCATCAAGGCGCCGAGATACGTCCCGGGTGTGGGATCCGTGCGGAATCGAGTTGATGATGGATGCCTACGATCACGGGTTGCCCGAGCCGGAGCAGGTGTTCCACCACGGCCGAGCCGACCGTTCCAGTCGCGCGGGTCAGAAAGGCCGCACCCATCAGGACCCGCCTTTCACCTGTGCGAGCAGTCCAGCGAGGTTGGTCAGTGCGTCGTCTGTCAGAGTGTCAAACCATGGCGCGGAGCGTTGAATGGCGACGCCCTCGAAGGCCTCCACCTGGGAGCGCGCGGAGCTGGTGAGCCGAAGGAGCCGCACCCGTCCGTCCTGGTCAGAAGCGAACTGCTCCACCAGGTCATGCTCACGTAGCTGGTCTACCAGCTGAGTGACGGCACCCGGGGTGACCTGCAACAGTGCGGCGAGCTTACCTGGTGTTACAGAGTCCGGCGCGTGAGCGAGGACGAAGAGAACATCCAGCTGGGTGCGGGTAAGGACCGTGCTGCCGAACGGAGTTGACCGCGGGTTCGCCAGCGATCGTGACAGCCGAACGACGGCCGCCAACACCTCCCCCACCTGACTCGCCCGGTGAGATGAAAGCACGGGTCGTGATTGAGTCACGCGCTGATGAACGGCATCTGCCCGATGAAGGTGCGGTCCTTGACCTGGGTGAGGATGAAGTCTGCGAGATCATCTCGACTGATCTGGGTGCTGGCATCAACACCCACCCACCCCACCCGGTACGTGACTGTGCCCGGTTTCTCGGTCAGCCGCGGACCACGAACCACCGTCCACTCCAGCCTTGACGCCTTGAGCACCCGCAGGTGCTGCTCTGCGTCGGCGAGGACATGCCCGGACAGGGTCTTTAGCAAGAACCTGATGATGCGGTCGGAGGGACCAGGTCGGTCTAGTGGAGCGGATAGGCCGCCGCCGGACAGGGTGACGATCCGTTTCACGTCGTGCCGCCCCATGGCGTCCACGATCAGCTGCGTGCCCTCGGCCTGGAGCGTCGGCGGCGAACCTTTCACCTGCCCGAACAGGCTGAGCACGGAGTCTGAGCCCGCCACCGTCTGATCCACAGCAGACAAATCCAACACGTCACCGCGAATAACCGTCAGAGCCGGCGACGTCGTTGCGAGCTTGGCCGGATCACGCACCAGAGCCCGCACATCAAATCCCGCGGCAAGAGCGCGCGTCAGCACGCGACGCCCGGTCCTGCCGGTCGCGCCAAATATAGCAATTACTGTCATGCCAAGTAGTTTAGTCGCTAAACGTTACAACGGCTAGTACGCCTACGAACCGGAACCACCACGGCTGACGTTTGACGACGCGTGTTGCGATGGCCGGTGACGGGGTCAACGACGCTGCGGCTTCGGCACAGGCGGACCTGCGCGTCGCCACTTCCATGCCCCGTATCCAGCGTCAGCGTCGCCATCAACGCACTGTGCGCACGCGCCTTCTCGCGGGCGGCCGGGTTGGGCGTGACCTGGATCCTGCGGAGCAGCGGTGCTGTCCTGGCACGATTGAACCGCGCGAAGCCACGCTCTGTGTCTTTCTCGGCCAGGCCCACTCCCGTGTCGACCACGACGGCCTCACCAAGACCCCCGGAGTTGCGAGCTGTGATCGTAACTGCATCGCCCGCCGGGGTAGCGAGCCGAGCATTGACCTCGACCCCCCTAGGCCGATCTCGACACAATAGACGGTGCATAAACGCGCGCACCAAGTCCGAGCGCTCCGCCGAACCGGCCTCGTCGGATGGAGAGCGTCACATTCGATCCACGCCATGCCGGCGCGAATTCTCGGACTGACCCTGCGCGATGATGTGGCAGACGCTGCCTGCTTCGCAGTCGGCCGGGTCGAGATCCTTGCTTGCGCTGAGCAAGTGGTGCAGCTCTGTCTCGAGGAGCACGAGTTCTCTTTGCCGACGGTGCACGTCCTCAAGTTTGGTGACGAGGAGGCTGGAGACGTGCTCACAGGGCACGTCACCTGCTTGTCGAACGTGATGCTGCTAATTTCGGTCAGCGTCAGGGCGGCCGTCTGGGCGGAACGGATGAACTGCAGGCGAGAGAGCGCCACTTCGTCGTATCGGCGGTAGCCGTTCCGATCACGCGCGGCGGGGGGCAACAGGCCGCGTCGCTTATTAAACCTGATGGTCTGTGCGGTCACGCCGCTCACACTGGCAAGGTCCCTGCTCTGCATCCTTACATTCCACCACTTGACCCTGCAGCGTGGTGCAACGTTTACCGTGAACATATGGAAATCACACTGCAGTACCTCGACGGATGCCCGAACTGGACGATCGCGGCAGAGCTGCTCGCGGTAATCGCAGCAGAAAACCCCGGCCTCATCGTTCACCGGCAGCTGATCAAGAGCGTGGAGGACGCGGAGACGATCGGCTTCCGGGGATCCCCGAGCCTCCTGGTCAACAAACGGGACCTCTTTCCTGACCCGTTGGCCGCAGTGGGACTCGCCTGCCGCATCTATGCGACCCCAGCCGGGTTCGCCGGCGCACCGACGCTGGAACAACTGCGCGAAGCGATCACAGCAGCATGAGCGTCATCCGTCCGGAATATGGCTTTTCGTTTTCGGTGGCGGATTGGCCCCTCCTTGCTTCATGACCACGGTCGACGACGAACTATCCACGGAGGAAGACCTGCGCGCTGGATCGCAATGTTGCGTCGGGTATCTGTGACTGAGAGGTTCTTGCAGATCCGCACGAGAGGGACGGGATCGATGAGCCCGGCTTCGACTAGCGCATCCACAAACTCCAGGTCCTTTTCGTCACCACGAACCAGCGTCGCGGTACACAGGTCGTGTGGATCGAGGCATCGGGCCAGTGCGCCGTTGGGACCGTCTGATGCCAGCTGAACGGTGCGGGTCTCCCAGCCATTCGGGAGCACCGCGGTCGTGACGTTGACACCCTCCACGTAGAAGCCGTGGTCCATGTGAAACTGTGACCACTCCCCCAGCTTGGCGTCGATGAGCGTAGCCAGGGTGTAATCCGCAGCGTCTGCGATCGGTGCAATGTTAACCTCTTCAGAGTGCGTGGCCCGTTCGGGCAGCTGCGCATCATCATAGGAACCGAGGATGGCCAGGCTACCGACAACGAGTACCTCGCGTCGCTCAGTGGCCCTGGTCGCTTGCCTGATCGTCTCCTCGAGCTCCCTGCGTTTCATTCTTGGTTAACTCGCTCGATTGCTGCGACCCGCTCGCCCTGAGTGAGAGCGCCAGCGAACGGCGAGTTCTGTCGGAGTTCCCGCCCTTCCGGAGTGTCCGCGAGCATGCCCAGGATGAGTAGGTCCACGGGACTATCCACACGCTCGGCCCAACGATCCACCCACTTCTGCCCGATCGGGGAACGGAGCCCAGCCCGAAGGCGATCGAGGTTGTCCGGCACCACATCAAGCACAGCCTTCGGATCGGTCCTGAGCCTGTTCGCGAGAGCGCGATGCAGTTCCATCGTCACCCTTTCTTCACGACGAATGTTGACGACCTCCACGCGGGGACGTCGCCCCATCACAGCCAGGGCACGCTTGAGCATTCCAAGCTGAAACCGGTCGTCCCGCTCGGACTGTTCCATCCGCGTGACTTTGGCAGCAACTAACCAGGTCTCGACCCAATAAACGGTGCATAAACGTGCGCGCATCAAGTCCGAGCGGCAAGCCCCCGCTTCCAGAGTCCAGGTCGGCAAGCGTTGGCCCAGGTCGGCACCCAGGACGCGTTCATCAGCTACGACCGGCCCCGCCGCGGTGACCTCCTCGCCGTCAATCAGCCCCAAATGATCCGTCTCTACACCCCCCCTCACTGAACTCGGAGTCGCCCAGCGTCTGAGGACGATCCTGCCTGCCGGGACGGAAGGCCTCGCCACCGGCGTCCGCCGCGCCACCCACACGCACCCGGTATGAAACAGTAAATGTGTCGTCTTCCTCTCACTGGACAACAGGAGAGGGCCGCGCCATTCGACGTGGTGATCTCCTACGACCCTCAATTTCAAATTGAGGCACCCGTGTTCCGCACCCGGTACGCCATCATTCACGGCCGAACCCGGCGCACCGGCCCCCGGGGAATGTCTGCAATCGGCGAGCTCATGAGGGACCTGCTAGACGTGGCAGGGAAGGTCCTGACGCGCCGAGCCGCGGAGCGGGTATGGGTACGGGAGCGAGTTGTGGCTGAGGCAGAGGTTGCGGACAACGTCCCACTTGCGGGACGCCTGAGTTGCGAGGTTTCAACTTCAGCACATCTGGCAGTTTCAACCAGTCAACGCAACGACGATATTGAACGATGCGTACGTTCCCTGTTTGTTCAGGTTCACCAGAAGTCTCCTCACGACCGGCGGTGGCGGTCCTTGGGACCACGTAGAAATTCGAGAGTGCGATATTCCCTTCGCGTGGTGAACCGATACAGAGCTTCGCAAGCAATCGACCGACGTGTGATCGGGGCTCACCCGTATATATCCACCACCCCGAGCAGGCTGCCGAATCGTTCTTACCCGATCTCGGTCTCACCTAACCGCGACGAGTCCGTATAGCGGCCGATAACAAGGCGGCCCGCCCGAGGCCGCCAGTGTATTCACGGTCGTCACGCACACGGTTGATTGGTGTCTCGTCATTACAACTTCTGCGGGCGACGCGGTCACCCCTACCGGTTGTCGATATTACTTAAGAGGGTCGTTATCTTGTTCAGAACAGCGGCCGTCTGCGTCAAGTGAAGGTTGAGAACCTCCGGCAGTAGGCTTCGAATTCGTTCGATCGCCTCAGCTCGATAACGTTCACCTTCCCCGTCTAGACGCCAAAATCGACTCCCGGCCATTTCCGACTCCAAGATGCTGAGTTCCGAAGCTACTTGCCAGCGCTCTTCCGATTCATGGTTCTCCTCGGTGAGGTCAATTGGGCCGATTTCGTCCAGGAGCGTGTCACTAATTGGCAGAATGGCCCGCTCGGCTTCGGCGCGCGCGATCCGTCTTTCGAGCCACGATCTCACCATTTAGTCAGCCACTTCCCGTTAGTCCCCATTCTCCCGCCGAAACGTCCTTGGTGCTTGCCTGGCACGCCCCAATACCACGGCCGGGGTCCTTTCGCATCATGGCCGCTGGGCATCAGCCGCCGATGTCCGGCGCAGGGGGTTGGAACGCAAGGATCGCCAGCAACGCCACGAGTCCACTTGTCACGATCGCCGTGACTGGCGCGACGAACGCCCATTGCCGAGTCCGTGGCACAGCGAGCAAAAACACGGTCAGCACGAAATCCAGTAGACCGAACATTGCTAGCGCGAATATTCCGAGGGACGGACTCGCGCCGAGCTTATGGAGCTGATCGATGCTGCTCACCTCGCCGCCACCGGGTACTGAGCCGGCGAAGCCGTAGGCCGCAGAAATCAGGATGAGCAGCAGCGCAACGCTGACAAAGAAGTGCAGGACAACTCCACCCGCGGCGGCGATGACCGGCAGTCGCCTCGGTGTGCGGTCCTTGGGCATGACAGCCAACCTACAGGTCACAGAAAAATGCCCGCACAAAGTTCGTCTACGGGCGTTTGATTGGTGCTGTAGCGGCCCATGCGCAATGCTCGGCGTGGGGCGCTGCCCTGCCCTATCCTTATTTGCGGTTTGCTATATCGCTCGATCATTGGGGATGACATGGAAGTTTCACAAGCCCAGGCCGATGTGCGTCGCATCTATCGTGCTGGATTCCTCGGACCTTTGGTGTCCGCGGTCATCTGGGCGGTGGCCAGCGCGGTCTTCACCTGGGGCTCCGTCACTGCTGGCATGGCTGCGCTCTTCTTCGGCGGCATGCTGATCTTCCCGCTGAGCACTCTCCTTATGAAGATGCTGGGCGGCCCAATCGCGCTACCGAAGGGGCATCCATCAGCAGCATTGGCCATGCAGTGCGCGTTCACAGTGCCCCTCGGCATGCTGATTGCAATCGCCCTCGGCATGTACGAGCCCGTTCTTTTCTTCCCCGCAGCGCTCATCATTGTTGGAGCGCACTATCTCGTATTCATCTCGCTCTACGGCATGCGTTTATTCGCGGTTTTGGCCGGGGTCCTGATCCTGCTGGGAGTGAGCACACTATTCGTGGCACCAGAACTTGGAGGCATAAGCGGATGGCTGGGCACCGCCGTCTTCGGGCTCTTTGCGGTGCTGTTGTTTCGCACCCAAGAGGACGCACACGCAATCGTTCCGTAGGGGGTTCCCAATTGCCACTTACCCCTTGAGGAGTATTCCAGTCGTTGAGGGAGATCAGGTGCTCAGCACACGGGTACTGCGGAACCCCCGTGCGGTGAGGAAGATGACGATGACGCTTGCTGTCACGGTGACCGCCAGGACGATCGCGAGCATGGCCAACCTCGCAGATGGAAACACGAGGAGGGCTGGCACGATGATCAGGGCCGGAAAAATTGCCAGGAGTCGGATCGGACCGCCGTTCATCCCAGCTTTTGATTCGAGGCTCCCGGGATATAGCAACGCCCCAAAGAGCGTTCCCAAACGCCACTCCCCCGAGACTTCGGACGTCGGCGAATTGATGCCAAACCTGCGTCCATGGACGTCCGGCTATCGGGACCGCGGATGAGCCCACGCGTGACGGCAGAAATGTCTTCAACAGCGTCGGTACCGGTGGCACTATGGGTACGCAAAGACGATCTTGTACTTGTGGCTATTGGATACACGTTGGTCACCCTCGTAGAGTGACAAATGCGCGCGTGAAGTAGCTGCGCGATCGTGCATGCTCTCGACGCCGAGACGCACACGACTCGGAGATCGGGGCACCGCATGACTCAGCCACGAGGCCATGCCGGGCTATGGCAAGTACTGTGTGCAATCCTGTCCTTCCTTGCCAAGGGCATCGGTGCCGGGCTGTCCTCGATCGCCACCATGACTTTCGGAGGCCGAGCTGCCCCCGGCGACCTGCCAACGTCCCCGCCGCCGAAAGAGTATCGACCGTAACGACCAGCACCGCCTCAGCAGATTCGGGTACTGACCCAGACGGAGAAACTTCCGCAGCTGGCTGGCGGCCCGGACTTTCGTTCATCGAACGCGGCTCCGGTCAAGGCGAGCCAAGAACCGGCCGTGGATGTCATCATCTTTGGTGCCGCGACACAGTACCGTCAGGAGACAACAGGACTGGAGCGTGGGCAATGGTTTGTTTAAGGGTTCGGGCGGGCGCACTGATCTGCACGGCGGCGCTGGTCCTCACCGGGTGCGCACCCGATGATTCGATCTCGCAGATCCGAGGCTTCTTGGCCGCCGAGAGCGGCCCGGACGACGTGCTCCCGCCCGGGGTCGCAGACGCAACGAGCGATCCCGAATCCAGCCGTTTCGTCGGCGAGCACGCTGGCGTCAGCTACTTCCTCACGAAGCACATCGATCCGGCCTCCGGGGCACCCGGCTACTGCCTCCTGATCTCCAATCCGTCGGAGGGTGCAGCTTCAAGCTGCGGATCAGATGTCAACGCAACACGTTTGTGGGTTAGCAGCTCCGCGACGGGCAGCGCCAGAGTCGTGGTTGCCGACGACATCATCCCGGACGGGTGGACGAAGCTCGGCGACTTCCTGATCGTCAACCCCGAAGAGTGATTCCCTGGGCTCGACACCGGGATCAACCTGCGGCACCGGCGCGCTGAGGGTTTCAAAAGGCCACTCCCCCGGGACTTCGGAACTTCTGCGGATCGGCGACGAATCTGCGTCAGTGGACGTCCCCTTTTAGGGCCGGTCGCCCGCGAGGAGCAGCACGCCCACATGGTACCGTTCGATCAAACGACTGAGTCGGGGTGCAATGGTCGATGCAAGAATTCGATGGGGCACGCTGCTATGCGCGGCCGCGCTGGCGCTTACCGGGTGCGCTATGGATGACACGACCTCGCAGATCCGAAAGTTTCTCGCAACTGACGGTGGTCCCGAGGATGTTCTCCCCACCGCTGCTGAACCGTTGACGAGCGACGCCGGGTCCAGCCGTCACGTCGGTGATCACGCTGGAATCAGCTATTTCGTCACGAACTACGTCGAGCCCAAAACCAATCTTCCCGGCTTCTGCCTGATACTCGTGAATCCAGGGTACGGGGCCAATTCAGGTTGCGGGTCCGATAGGAATGCAACGCGCATGGCTGTCGGTGGTTCTGGGACTGGGAGCGCAAGACTAGTGGTTGCCAACGATGTCATCCCAGCAGGATGGACAAAGCTCGGCGACTTCCTAATCGTGAATCCCGACACAGGCAATCCGCACAGCCCGTAGTTCGTGCCGTCCTGCAGCTGCTTCTGCTCGTACCCATGCCACGACAGAAAACGCTGCGCGGGACGCCGAGCGGCGAGTCTTCAGAGCCGTCACGGTTGACGTCCCCCTTGCGGGCGGGAGCCGCGGTACCGTCGATGACATGATTACCACCGCTTGACTTCGCCTTCGGCGTTGACGCCGTGCTGATGTGGGCCATCTCCCGCGCAACAACATCCGGCCGACTTGTGGTTTGATCAACAACGTGCGCCATTCCGTTTCGAACCGGCACCGTCCGAGCCCCGTCGCATGGTTGTCCTTGGCGGTGTGCGGCACGCTTACTGGTTGCGCGGGAGCAGTCCCGGCGTCGGACGCGGTGTCACAAGTGTCGGCGCGCAAGGCAGTCGCTGACGTCCCTCGGGGTCTCTACCGTGAGGGGACGGACGTGATCGATGACTATGCCCGTTGGGCTGACACCGACACCGAGAAATCGACCGTAGTCGAGTTGATCGGCTACGAACCGTATCCCGGCGCGATCCACGGCGAACCAGTTGGAGCGCTGCAGTTTCGTGCGACGATACAGCCCACCCCGAACGAAGGGCCGCACGTCGCTTGCTTTGAGTCGCAGTTCGATTTCTGGGGCGTCGCGACCGACGAGCCCGGCGAATGGAGCGACGACACGGCGGTCGCCCACGACATCGCTTGCCCGCCGGACGCAAAGCGCATCCCCCCTCCGGTCGACACCCGCTTGGTTGACGTTGTTCCCGACGGAGCGGAGGCTCTCGTCGTCGAGGTGCTAACAAATGCGCCTTCCGCGGCATCCGCTGACGACATAGTCGCCGAGATCGTCAAGCGGATGCCGCAGCCGACCGGTGAGCGTGAGGTCGCGTTCGATCCCGAGGCGACGGTAGTCGACGGCGACATCGGCTTCGCGATGGGCGATGGGGACGACTGCCTGCTCGTGAAACGAGACGTCGGCGGCGTGCAGGTGTTGCAGGTTCCCAAGATTCTGCTTCAGCCCGGAGAGCTCGGGTGCGCAGCCGGCACGGCGCTCCAACCGGGCGACCAGCTACGGTCCCCCCACTGACCCAGAATCTGGGCGCTCGGCAATCGGCCCTGCTCGCAAGGTCCCAGGTGGCAACCGCGGCAACGGAACCCCCACTGACCAGAAGGACACCTAAGGTGAACCCAAGCGTTTTCGCTACCGTCCGCCACGGCCCCCGACGCGTCAACTGTCCATGCCGGATTGGCTGATCCAACTGCCTGCCACGCCGTCTCGCGGACTCACTGGTTCTCACGAACTAACCTCCCGACCGGCCAATGAACCGGCCCCCCTTGGAATCGACCGCTTGGGCACACCTGTTTCCCCCGGAACAGCGGCTCGTCAGTGGTTGTTGTCGTTGCCCATAACGTGGACGGCGTAGCCCCAGCATCCAGCGTCGTCCCAGTGGTAGTCGGCGCCGCCTCCGGTGTCACCGTCGAGTGCGAGGCGGGCGGCTGCCCGCTCGGAGGTTGGAAGAGTGTCCTCCCACATCACTGGAAGCACAGCGCTGTCTCTTTCCCAGAACGGTTCGAAGGTGTAGACGAATCCCTTGTCTTTCATGCAGGCGGCCGTGATCGTCTGCGTCTCCACCCATTCCCTGCCGTTGGCCTGTTCATCGGGGGTCATCGCCTTGAACGCCTCGGATGCCATCGGATCAGAGTTGTCGGCAGCTTCGATAGCGCCCGCTTCCGACGTCACCGACGTGCCCAGGGTGCCGGTTGGTGTGGGGGTAACAGCCTCGGCAGGAACGACGGCGGCTTCGGCCGCGCGTACGGATGGTGAGTCCGGGGCTGCAGGATTGAGCGTCGCCGCCGCGCCCATCCCGAAGACAGTCAGTGAGAGGGCCAGAAGCCCGGCTCCGGCCAAACCGATTCCGAGTGCGAGTTTCTTCTTCATCGAGCCATCTCTCCAATTGTCTTGATTCGGGTGCCGGTGTCGGCAGGGGCGGTCCGGTGTTCCGGCCACCACCAGATCGCTGCCGCAGTGAAGAACAAGCCAAGCCCTGCGATGAGGCTGTTGCTAGCGAGATCCCACCCTGGCATCGTGAAGGTCAAGGCACCCACCGTGACACTGAGGGAGTAGAGCTGAAAAAGGCCGAAGTGAACGAGTCCAAAGCTAGCGGGCACCATGACGAGCGCGCCGAGGACACGTGTCCGGCGCCGAGACAGCAGCACTAGTCCGCCGACAGCGAGGACAGTAGACGAGGCGATGGTCAGTGCGGTTGCGGAGCCCGGCCGGATCTGTTCCCCGATCACGCTGAGCGCAATCCGGGTGAGCACGAAGAGACCCCAGCCCAGCACGGCGGAAGCCACGACCAGAACGAGCGCCGATACGGCGCCCTCGACCCGGTGTCGGCGAAAGCCGGTCGGGTCCGCCAGGGCGACTTGCCTTCGCTGCGCGTGACGCCAGCTCAGGTCAGCAGGTGCGCCCCGCAGCGCACGACTGAGGATTGCGCGAGCCACCGCGCGCGGCGTTGTTCCCGATTCATCGGCCCAGATCGCGTGCTCATACAGGTCCGAGGCGAGTTCGTCGCGACGAGCAGCGGCGACCTCGGCATCAACTTTGCGTGTGTACCACGAGCACCAGCGAGAGACCCGGTGAACGGCGTGATGGTAGGGCGTAGATGTCAACACGCTCATGCGAAAGTCGCCCCTGCCTGTGCGATCCGAGGCACGTTTGCCTCTTTGCGGTTCGTTTCCGCCTGCGCCTTGACCAGGGCGCGTGAACCTTCCGCCGTCACGGTGTACAGCCGGCGTCGGGGCCGTCCCTCGGACTCGGCACTGGCCGGGTCTTCCCAGCTGGCTTCGAGGATGCCGGATTCCGCCATTCGAGACAACGCCTTGTAGAGCGTGCCGTGAGCCGTGAGCGCGAAACCATCATGGGAGGAGAGTTGCTTCGCCAGGGCGAAGCCGTAGAAGCTGCCCTCACTCGCTTGGAGCGTGAGCCCGCTCTCCAGAATGTCCACCTCGATCGGAAAGAGAGTACCTGGTCGTCTGCGTGCCATAGACGCAACTATAGGAAGATAGGTTCTTATAAGCAATACCCCTGTTCGGGGCCATATTGGTCCGCGAAGGCTACGAAGGCCTAGCGGTGGATTCTGTGCACCATGAAGGTCCCGTACGAGGGCAGTGAATGACTCGCCCCGTAGAAGGTGAGAGTCTTCGCTTCCAAGAGTCAACCCAAGTCCCTTGCCGCGGTTCTCTTCTCGGGGAGCGCTTGGGCGAGGAGGCGGATGGCCTGTTTGTGATCCTGACCGCTGGAGCGGTATCCGAGTTTGGATCCGCAAATAGCATCGGCGAATATTCACGCTGATCGCTTCAGGCCGTCACGAGCGTGAGAACGACTTGGGCGTTTTCGCAGAACTCGCCGACTCGGCCGGATGCAATCCGGGCCGGCCATTTCCGCATCTCGGTCAGTTACCAACATGGAAAGAGACTGTTACACTTTCCACTATGGAAAATCAGTTTCAGGATCCCTCACCAGACGAAGCCGCAGCCAGCTTGAACACGCTGTCGACCGACCGGGAACGCCTTGCCGCGAGCGTGCACGTACCCTGGGTCCTGCTAGCCGCCTTCGGAGGTGTGGGCGCGTGGTGGGTATCGGCCGCGGCGGCCACCAATCCCGGCGAGAACTACGAACCGCCCTCGTCGGGTTGGCTAGCCTTGGTCGGCACGCTCGTGGTCGCGTACCTGATCCGCCGCGAGACTGGCGTCCGCTTTCGGAAGATGGGCACGCGTGCCGGCTGGGCGATAGTTGCGATCGCTGCCGCTTGCCTCGTGCTTTTCAGCGTCTCTCTCGGTCTCGTGTCGTTCGGCATGCAATGGGCTGTCACACTCACCAGTCTGATCGCGTTCGCGGCGACGACTTGGCTGGCCGGTGTCGCTTATCGATCAGCAGTGGAGCAATTGCGCCGTGGTTGAAACAAGGTTCGACGAGACCATCCATGCACCTGTGCGGCTGCGCATCTGCGGGCTCCTACGCCCGGTCGACCATCTTGACTTCGCCGTGCTCCGTGACGCGCTCAAAGTGTCGGACGCCACGCTCTCCAAGCACCTGAAGACCCTCGCCACAAGCGGATACGTTACTTCGAGCAAAGTCGCATCCGAAGGCCGCGGTGACGCGCGCCGGATCACCTGGCTAACCCTCACTCGGACGGGGCGATCCGCCTTCGACGCGCACGTGCGTGCACTGCGACAGATTGCAGGATCCTCCACCTGACCTGCAAGCGGTCGACGTGGTTGAAACGCTGGTATGCAAGCACTTCACCCCGGTCTGACCGACTCGCACGCCGGCCCGCCGCGGGCGGTCTGTCGCATAGACGGTTCCTCCAAGAAACACATCCGAGCACTGGGATCCGTTCGAGGCTCCGCGATCGCGATTCTGAATGGACGAGCTTTCGATTCGTTTCCAAGGCGCTGCAGGCTGGCTGTGGTACGGTGATCTCATCACGATCAGCCCGCTCGCCTCACGGCTCGGGCTGATTTTCTTTAACCAGGAGACTCGTGGCTGAGTACATCAAAAAATGGCTGTCGCTTGAAGACCAAATGGCCAAACTCGCGTCTCGCGGCGTCGAAGTGCGAGACCCAGAGAACTGCCGGCAGATACTCCAAGCCGTTGGTTACTACCGCCTTACTGGCTATCTCTACCCGCTTCGCGAATCTGAAGCGTACGTGGATGATGAAGGCCGACGTCGGGTCCGCATCCTCAACCACTATCGCTCTGGAACCTCGGTCGATTACGCCGCCACACTCATAGATTTTGATCGTCGCCTGCGGCTGCTCGTCCTTGACGGCATCGAAAGAATCGAAATATCTTTTCGCATGCAGGTCGGGTATGTACTCGGCAGGCTATCGGCGTTCGCTCACCTTGATCCCTCCAACTTCGTGGGTTCATTCACTGAGGCGCAGACCGACACCAGAACGGGCGACACCACGCCGAGCAAGCACCAGCAGTGGCTCGAGCGCGTGAATGCGCGTCAGTCAGAGTCTGACGAAGCATTCGTTGCGCACTTTCGCGATAAGTACAACGACAAAATGCCCATCTGGGCCCTGACCGAAATCTTGGAGCGGTCACGTCCCGCTGAGTGGTGGAGTTTCTCAACACCGTGCGGGTCAGCTGTTTTAGTTTAGGCGGCGGCGAGTTCGGGGAGGATCACCGCCTCGTCGATGACCTCGAT
>NZ_SOGK01000066.1:0-31201 GCF_004564305.1 Cryobacterium sp. TMT3-29-2 | reverse complement strand
GGCCGCCGGGGCGGCAGCCGGGCTCGCGGCAGCAGCAGGTGCGTCAGCAGCGTCGGCCGGCGTCGCCGCCGCCGCCGGCGCGGCGCTCGGCTCGCCGTCGTCCAGGAGCGCGATGGGAACGCCGATGGAGACCAGTTTCCCCTCGGGCACGAGCTGCTCGGACAGCGTTCCGGCCTCGTAGGCCTCGTATTCCATCGTGGCCTTGTCGGTCTCGATCTCGACGAGCAGGTCACCGACCTCGACCCGGTCACCGTGCTGCTTGTGCCAGATCGCGATCGCGCCTTCCTCCATCGTGTCGGAGAGACGGGGCATTGTGATTTCGATCATGATTTTTCACCCATCGGGTAGCGGCGGCGACCGACGGCGTCGAGGGTCTGACGGATGGCGCCGATGACGTCCTCCGCCGACGGCAACGCGGCCGTCTCCAGCGGTTTTGAGTACGGCAGCGGCACCTCGGCCATGGCGACGCGTCGAACGGGTGCGTCCAGGTAGTCGAAGGCGCCGTCGGAGATCGTGGCCGCGATTTCGGCGCCGATCCCATAGGTCAGCCAGTCATCCTCGAGGATGACGGCGGCGTGCGTCTTTTTGACGGACTCGACAACCGTTTCGCGGTCGAGCGGACGCAGGCTGCGCAGGTCGATGACCTCGATGTCGAGGCCGTCCGATTCCGCGAGCTGCTGCGCCACCTGAAACGCGACGTGGGCCATCCGTGAATAGCCGATCAGGGTGATGTCGCGGCCCGTGCGCGTGACGGCGGCCTTGCCGATTTCTGCCGGAACGTCGCCGTCGGGCACCTCGCCCTTGACGTTGTAGAGGGAGAGGTTCTCCAGGAAGAGAACGGGGTCATCGTCCCGGATCGCCGCGATCAGTAGCGCCTTGGCGTCGGCCGGCGTGCTGGGCGCGACGACCTTCATCCCGGGGACGAAGGCGTAGAAGAGTTCGATGTTCTGCGAGTGGGTCGCTCCCAGCTGCTGTCCGCCGCCGCCGGGCGTGCGGATGACGAGGGGCACTCTGGCCTGTCCGCCGAACATGCCGTAGATCTTGGCGGCGTGGTTCACGATCTGGTCGAGCGCGAGCAGGGAGAAGTTGATGGTCATGATCTCGACCACGGGGCGAAGCCCGAGCATCGCGGCGCCGATGGCGGCGCCGGTGAAGCCCTCTTCGGCGATCGAGGTGTCCCGCACGCGCTTCTCGCCGAACTCGTCGAGCATGCCCGCGGTGATCTTGTACGCGCCCTCGAAGAGGCCGATCTCCTCGCCCATCAGGAACACGTTCTCGTCCCGCAGCATCTCGGAACGCAGCGTGTCGTGCAGGGCCTGACGATAGGTCATGATGCTCATCGGTTGACTCCGTAGTCGGGGATCGGCGCCGGCTCGAACAGGGGCTGCCCGGGCAACCGATGGGAGTCATTGGCCACGGGGGTGGCATAGGTGTAGTCGAACAGGGTCGACACGTCCGGGAACGGACTATTCTCGGCGAAGGCCGCCGCCTCGGTCGCCTGAAGGGTTGCCTCCGCGTCGATCTTCGCCAGTTCCTGCTCGTCGAGCAGGCCGTCGGCGACCAGCATGGCGGCGAAGGTGTGCACCGGGTCTCTCTCCGTGACCAGGGCCATCTCCTCGTCGGAGCGGTACTTGGCCGGGTCGACCACGGAGTGTCCACGAAGTCGTTCCGTCACGACCTCGAGCAGGAAGGGCTTACCGCTGCGAGCCATCGCGACGGCGCGCTGGGCTGCCTCGAACACGGCGACGGGGTCGAGCCCATCGACGCGATCCGACGCCATCCGGTAGGCGGATGCCCGCTTGTAGAGGTCCGGTTCGGCCGACGCCCTGTCGACGGTCGTCGCCATTCCCAGCCTGTTGTTGATGATGACGTAGACGATCGGCAGGTTCCAGAGAGCCGCGATGTTCAGCGACTCGTGAAAGGCCCCGATATTCGTGGTGCCATCGCCCATCGTGCACAACACGATCTCGTCCCCGTCGCGGTAGTCGATGGCCAGGGCGGCGCCCGTCGCCAACGGGATCTGACCGCCGACGATGCCGTAGCCGCCCAGCATCCGCTTCTCGAGGTCGAACATGTGCATGGAGCCGCCCCACCCCTTGGACACCCCGTCGGAGCGGCCGTACAGCTCGGCCATCACCCGGTTGGGGTGGATGCCGCGGGTGATCGCGTAGCCGTGCTCGCGGTAGTTGGTGAAGAGGTAATCGCTCGGGCGCAGCGCGGACATGAGACCGACGACCGCAGCCTCCTCACCGAGATTCAGGTGGCAGTAGCCGCCGATCAGCGCCTGCGTGTAGGCGCGGGCTGCTCGCTCTTCGAACCGGCGGATGAGCATCATCTGCCGGTAGAAACCGGTCAGGCGCTCCCGATCAGCCGGCAAGACGACGGGTTGTGCGTCAGGGGTCGATCGACCCGAGGCAGTGGATGGTCGGGACTTGGTCGCCACGGCTGTTCGCGGTCGGGTTGACATGAAAGAACTCCCTGCTCGGCCTTCATGAGGCCGGGGATCGAAGAGTCGCATCGAATTTTAATGATACGAATTAGTTTCATTCTACATCCGAGAGTACGTTTGCCGTAAACCTTTTTCGCAGATCCGAAGGGCGGACCATGGAGCCGGCAACCACAGCGAGCCCGGTCCGCAAGCTCGGCCGGCCCACGGAGGAGGGGCGCATCGAACGTCGAGGTCAGATCCTCGACGCGGCCTTGCCGGTCTTCCTCGAATACGGCTTCGGCAACGCGACGGTGGACCGGATTGCCGCCGCGGCCCGCGTCACCAAACGCACCATCTACACCTACTTCGGCAACAAGGACGGCGTCTTCACCGAGATGCAGCAGAGGCTCGCCAAGAACGTCAGCGGCGAGCCTCTGCACCCGGAGACGCTGGAGTCCCTCGCCGCACGCATCGTCTACGGATTGCACTCCGCCCAGATGATCGGACTGCACCGCCTCGTGATCGCCGAGTCGCTGCGGTTTCCCGAACTCGCCCGACGGCTGCACGACAACGGTGACATGCGGCACGTCGCGCGCCTCGCGGATCACCTTCGGGCCGAGCACGGTGAGGCCGCGGCCGCCCATGCCGAATCGCTCTACGCCCTACTGCTCGGCGAAGACTACCGGCGGCGGTTGCTCGGGCTGCTCGGCCCGGTGACCGAGGCCGAGGCCACGGTTCAGGCTCGGTCCGCGCTGGCCCTCATCCAGCTGGCCGAAGCGACTGCACCTCAGGCCGATGACGCCCCGTCGGCGCCCACCGCCACAGCAGGGTCGCGTTCCGGGGGCAGCGGTTCATAGTCCGTGCGGCTGATTTCGAGCGTGCAGGTGTTCCGCTCGACGAACGGGTGGAGTGCGTCGGCACTGAGCGGCCCGTCGGTCTGTTCGAGTATCCCCCGGAGCAAACCGAAGTGCACGCGGCAGACTTCCGGGTGCACTCGAGCCATCTCGCTGTAGGGGCATTCGTGCAGGTGGACGTGCCTGCCGTCAGCGGCGAGTTTTGCGTCGAATCCGGTCTGGTCGAGGTGGTCGTCCAGGGCGTCGATCTGGCGCTGCAGGGGCGAATGCAGAACCGCCTCGATCGGGAGCATCTGGCGCACCTGGTCGCCGCGTAGCTCTGATGCCTGCGCCTGGGCTTCCCTGATGCAGCCGTCACGGGAGTCGGCGCCGCTGGCGGCGCTGTACAGGATGCGCGGGCGCCCCTTGGCCTCTCGGTGCTCCACCTCCCAGGTGACGAAACCGTCTCTGATCAAGCGCTGCAGGTGCTCCCGGGTGGTGTTGTGGTGGAGCTCGGCCGCCTCGGCCAGATCGCCCACGGTCATGGTTCCGCGCTGCATCAGGTGGTGAAGCAGAGTGATCCTGCTGAACGACGCGAGCGTGCGATAGCTCGATGACTGGTGGTGCGGCATCCGTTAAGTATTCATCTCGTGTCGGTGAAAGACCAGCAACTCGGTTGTAGTGGACGGCCTGCGCCGAGCACCCCAGGCTCGTCGCCATCCGGCCCGGTCGATACCGGGTGCCGCCGACAGGCCCCCCGGTGGGACGGTGCGTGCTCGGGCCGACGGCCGTGCACTGACGTCGGTGAAATCCGGAACCGCGATTTCGTGATCGATGACCGCGCCGTCGGCGATGAAGGCCCCGCGGCCGATCTGCGTATTGCTGGCCAGGCGCGCCTCGTTTCCGACGATCGCATCGGCCCCGACGTGAACGTTCGCTCCAACGAAGACCCGTGCGCCGATGATCGCCCCGTGGTCGATCCAGCTGCCCTGCCCGATCCACGATTCGGGCCCGACCTGGGCGTCACTCTCGACATAGGTTGCGCTCGAAACATAGGCACTCGGGTTCACCTGGGCCCCAGGCGACACCAGTCCACGCCCGTTCTCGTGCCGGCGGTATTTCGTCACCTCACCCTTGTCGAGTTCCACTTCTACATTCATTCTTGCCACTAGCAGCCTCCTCGATTTCATCTTGCGATGATTTAAAAGGATATATCTGCTTTTAAGGACTGTCGAGGAGAGATCTCCGGCCACCACCGGAACGGGCGTCGCACCGGCCGGCGCGCGGACCAGACCCGGGCCAGGATCGGACCCGGCCCCGGGCCGGGTGCGGGTGCGGGTCCGGGTCCGGGTCCGGGTCCGTCAGCCTAGACGGCGCTGGACGGCTCCCACAGGTTGATGCCCATGTCGACGGCTTGCTCGTCGATCGCGGCGATCTCTCCCGCCGTGAACGCGAGGTTGTCGATCGCGGCGATGTTCGACTCCAGCTGCTTCACCGACGAGGCGCCGACGAGCGCCGAGGTGACGGTGTCGCGTCGCAGCACCCAGGACAGGGCGAGCTGGGCGAGCGACTGGCCGCGGGCATCCGCGATCTCGGTCAGGGCACGGATGCGCCCCACCGTCGCATCGTTCACCATGTCACGACTCATCGAACCGGCCTGCGAGGCGCGGGAGCCCTCGGGCACCCCGTTCAGGTAGCGGTCGGTGAGCAGCCCCTGGGCCAGCGGGGAGAAGGCGATGCAGCCGACGCCGAGGTCGTCGAGGGTGTCGAGCAGTCCGTCTTCGACCCAGCGGTTGAACATCGAGTAGGAGGGCTGATGGATCAGCAGCGGCGTGCCCATCTCGGCGAGGATCGCGGCGGCCTGCCGGGTGCGCTCGGGCGAGTACGACGAGATGCCGGCGTACAGCGCCCGCCCGCTTGTGACAGCCGTGTGCAGCGCACCCATGGTCTCTTCGAGCGGCGTGTCCGGATCGGCCCGGTGGGAGTAGAAGATGTCGACGTAGTCCAGGCCCATCCGGCCGAGGGACTGGTCGAGGCTGGACAGCAGGTACTTGCGCGAGCCGAAGTTGCCGTACGGGCCCGACCACATGTCGTACCCGGCCTTGGTCGAGATGACCAGCTCGTCGCGGTGCGGGGCGAAGTCCTGCGCGAGGTGCACGCCGAAGTTGCTCTCGGCGCTGCCCTTGGGCGGTCCGTAGTTGTTGGCCAGGTCGAAGTGCGTGACGCCCAGGTCGAAGGCTCGGCACAGGATGGCGCGCTGCGTCTCCATCGGCGCGGTGCCGCCGAAGTTCTGCCAGAGGCCAAGCGAGATCGCAGGCAGTTTGAGTCCGCTGCGTCCGGTGCGGCGGTAGGGCATGGAGTCGTAACGGGTTTCTGCGGGAAGGTACGTCATTCCTTCAGACTCGCACAGTCGGCTGAGGGCCCTCGGCGCGACGGCCCCACCCCACAGCCGAAGCCGCCGAGCGAACCGGTGCTGACCTGCTGATCCACCGAGTCATCCTCTCGGCCGATGCGGCGCGCCCTGCAACCCTGCGAAGATCGAAGTTCCCCATTCATCCTGTTCCCCGCCTCCTGGAGTGTTGCCCGTGTCACCCCGACTGCTCTACCGCTCCCTGTCGATCGCCGAGGCGATCACCTGGACCATCCTGATCACGGCGATGCTGCTCAAGTACGTGTTCGCTCCCGGCGAGTTCGGCGACGGAGCGGTTCGGGTCGGCGGCTTCGTGCACGGGCTGGTGTTCCTGGCCTATGGGATCACCGCGGTGCTCGTGGGGGTCAACCAGCACTGGCGGCTCCGGCTGATGCTGCTCGCAGTGGCCACCGCGGTGGTTCCGTATGCCACGATCCCCTTCGACCGCTGGCTCGAGCGGCGCACCCTGCTTGAGGGCGACTGGCGCCGCAAGGCCACCAGCGACCCCCGCGACCACACCCTGGCGAGCCGGCTTCTGCGCATCGGCCTGGCGAGGCCGATCCTGCTGGCCTCCGTTCTGGTGGTTGGACTGGTCGCCGTGTTCACGGTGATGCTGTCGCTGGGCCCGCCCGGTGGCGGCGCCTGACTGCTGCGCCCCGACCGCTCAGCCAGGATCGAGGTTGTCCGGCCTCGACCGTCCGGCGCACGCGGCGAACTGCGACAGCGGCCAGATCGCGATCCAGCTGTACATCGCGGCGCGATGAACGCACCCGTGGGCTGGGGCGGGGAACAGCCCGGCGGGTAGACTGACCGGGTCAAGCATCCGTTATCTCTGGGAGAACGCCACTCGTGACCGCTGTTACCACCACACCCTCCCGCGGCATTGCGGACACCGTTGCGAACGCGATTGCGACGCCGGAGAAGGAGCAGCCGTTCGACGCGCTGGGGCTGACGCCGGGCGAGTACGCGGAGATCCGCCAGATCCTCGGCCGCCGCCCCACGAGCGGCGAGCTCGCCATGTACTCGGTGATGTGGAGCGAGCACTGCTCCTACAAGAGCTCGAAGAAGTACCTGCGCTCGTTCGGCGAGAAGGTCTCCCCCGCCATGAAGAAGAATCTCATGGTCGGCATGGGCGAGAACGCCGGCGTGCTGGATGTCGGCGAGGGCTGGGCGGTCACGTTCAAGATCGAGTCGCACAACCACCCCTCCTACATCGAGCCGTTCCAGGGTGCCGCAACCGGCGTCGGCGGCATCGTGCGCGACATCATCTCGATGGGCGCCCGCCCGGTCGCCGTGATGGACGCGCTGCGATTCGGGGACATCGACGATCCAGACACGGCCCGCGTCGTGCACGGCGTCGTCTCCGGCATCTCCTTCTACGGCAACTGCCTCGGCTTGCCCAACATCGGCGGCGAGACCTGGTTCGACCGGGTCTACCAGGGCAACCCCCTCGTCAACGCACTCTCCGTGGGCGTGCTGCGTCACGAAGACCTCCACCTCGCCAACGCCACCGGCGCGGGCAACCAGGTCGTGCTCTTCGGAGCCCGCACCGGCGGTGACGGCATCGGCGGAGCATCCATTCTCGCCTCGGACACCTTCTCTGAGGGCGGCCCCACCAAGCGGCCCGCCGTGCAGGTCGGCGACCCGTTCGCCGAGAAGGTGCTGATCGAGTGCTGCCTCGAGCTCTACCGCGAGAAGCTCGTCGAGGGCATCCAGGACCTGGGCGCCGCGGGAATCTCCTGCGCCACCAGCGAGCTGGCCTCCAACGGCGACGGCGGCATGTTCATCGAGCTCGACAGGGTGCTGCTGCGCGACCCCACCCTGACGGCCGAAGAGATCCTGATGAGCGAGAGCCAGGAGCGCATGATGGCCGTCGTCACCCCCGAGAAGCTCGCCGGCTTCCTCGCGGTGACCGCCAAGTGGGATGTCGAGACGAGCGTGCTCGGCGAGGTCACCGATTCCGGCCGCCTGATCATCGACTGGCACGGCGAAGAGATCGTCAACGTCGACCCGCGCACCGTCGCCGTCGACGGCCCGGTCTACGACCGCCCGGTCGCCTACCCCACCTGGCTCGACGCGCTGCAGGCCGACACCGCCTCCGCGCTGCCTCGCCCGCTCTCGCCCGAAGCGTTGCGCGAGCAGTTCCTCGCCCTGCTCGGATCGCCGAACCTGGCCGACCCGAGCTGGATCACCGACCAGTACGACCGCTACGTGATGGGCAACACGGCTCTCTCGTTCCCCGACGACGCGGGCATGATCCGCATCGATGAGGAGTCCGGCCTCGGCTTCGTCATCGCCACCGACGCGAACGGCCGCTACTGTCAGCTCGACCCGTACCGCGGAGCCCAGCTGGCCCTCGCCGAGGCCTACCGCAACGTGGCCGTCACCGGCGCGGTGCCGGTCGGCATCAGCGACTGCCTCAACTTCGGTTCGCCGGAGAACCCCGAGGTCATGTGGCAGTTCTCCCAGACCGTCGACGGTCTGGCCGACGGATGCCTGGCCCTCGAGATCCCGGTCACCGGCGGCAACGTGTCCTTCTACAACCAGACCGGCGACCAGCCGATCTTCCCGACCCCCGTGGTCGCCGTGCTCGGCGTGATCGACGACGTCGCCCGCCGTGTGCCCAGCGGATGGCAGGACGACGGACACAACATCTACCTGCTCGGCGTGACCCGGGAGGAGCTCGACGGCTCGGCCTGGGCAGGCGTCATCCACGACCACCTGGGCGGGCTGCCGCCGGTCGTCGACCTGGCCGGCGAGGCCGCCCTCGCCGGGCTGCTGCACGCGGCGTCGATCGAGGCGCTCGTCGACAGTGCGCACGACCTCAGCTCGGGCGGGCTCGCCCAGACCCTCGCCGAAGCCGTACTCCGGTTCGGGGTCGGAGCCCGCGTGTGGCTCGGCGACATCTGCGAGCGCGACGGGATCGACGCATCCGTCGCCCTGTTCTCGGAGTCGGCCGGCCGCGTGATCGTGTCGGTGCCGCGGGAAGACGACGTGAAGTTCCTCGGCCTGTGCGAGGGGCGCAACTACCCGGTGCTGCGCATCGGCGTGACCGACTCGACCTCGGCGAGCCTGGAGATCCAGGACCAGTTCACGGTGTCACTCGCCGACCTGCAGTCGCGTCACCGCAGCACGCTGCCGTCCCGCTTCGCGCAGTAGAGGCTCCCCCGACCGACCCCGTCTCTCCCGTGCGTGCGGCCAATCGGCCGCCATGGCCCGGCCGAAAGCGGACCTTTCCGCGCACGCGCGAGGCCCGCGGGTCGGCGGCTGCCTGTGGATAGAGCACCGGGCGACTGGCGACGAGTGACATCATCGTGCGATGAGGCCGCCTTCTGAGTTACCACCCGAGCTCGGTGATGGACCGTTTTCAGTTGCAGACGCCCATCAGCTGGGAGTCAATTCCGGGCGGCTGCGGCGCAGCGACCTCGCGCGGCCCTTCCACGGCGTGCGCGTGCGCGCGGGGCGCAGCCTGTCTCCACATCCCACCAGCGAAGCCGGCAGGTGGTCCCGCATCCGGGCAGCAGCGCGCGCCCGCGCCGAGCACTATGCGGTGCGGATGCCGGCAGATCAGTTCTTCAGCCACGCGACGGCCGCGCTTCTCCACGGGCTGCCTCTCCCCATCCGGCTCCTGGAGCAGTCAAGCGTGGATGTCGGTACGAGCGTTCGGACCCGTCGCCGCAGCGGCAAGGGCGTGCGCGGGCATTTCATTCCTCCGGATCGGGTGCGCATCGTCAAGGTGGGACACCTCCCCGTCGCTTCGGAGGTCGATGCGTGGGTCCAGCTGTCGACGGTGCTCACCCTCGATGAGCTGATCATCCTCGGCGACTCCCTCGTGCGCCGGCAGCGGCCTCCGGCCACGATGGCAGAACTACGCGCAGCCGGGGCAGGACAGGCCGGATTGCCCGGTGCACGTCGCCTGCGCGAGGCCCTCAGCCTGGTGCGTCCACGCACCGATTCTCCCAGGGAAACAGTGCTTCGCCTCCTGATCGTGCGGGCCGGCCTGCCTGAGCCGGAAGTGAATCTGACACTACTCAATCGTTTTGGCGCCTTCATGGCATTGGGTGATCTCGCGTATCGCCGCTACAAGGTTCTCATCGAGTATGACGGCGGGCAGCACCGCGAAGACGAACGACAGTTTCACCGTGACATCGACCGCCTGGACGAGCCGATGGAAGAAGGGTGGCGAGTCATCCGTGTCAACAAATCGCATCTTCCGCAGGCGATAATCGCTCGCATCCGCACCGCACTCCTTGATCGCGGTTGGATCCCCTGACACTCACCGGGCCCAGATCCGCGGGACGCGTGCGCTTGAAACGCCGCCATCCCCCGTCGGCAGGCGGCGTTTCGAGCGCACGCGCTGACGGCGGTCCGATAGACGGCGAAGCGCGAGCTAGACGGTGAAGGGGGCGCCGAGGAGCAGCTCCGTGCGCGACCACAGCGACTCCGCAACCGCGGGGTCGAGCGAGGTGCGCGTGGGCTCCTGCAGCGTCGGCAGGCCGCGCGTGAGGTAGCGCGGGCCGTAGTAGTCGCCGCCACGGGCATCCGGGTCGACGGCCGCGCTCACCGTGGGCCAGGCGCCGGCATCCTTGCCCTGCGCGCCGAAGGCCTGCAGATTGTCGGCGAACCGGCTCGCCCGCGACGGCTGATTGACCCCACGGATGCCCGGCGTCAGCCCTGAAATCGAGTAGCCGGGGTGAGCGACGAGGCTTTGCACCCCGTCAGTGCCGCCGGCTCCGGCCGCCCGCAGCCGTCGATCGAGCTCGAAGCCGAACACCTGCATGGCGATCTTCGACTGCGCGTAGGCCTTCCACCGGTTGTAGCCGGACTCCAGCTGCAGGTCGAGCAGCGGGGAATCCAGCAGCCGGGAAATCATCGATCCGAGCGCCACGACCCGGCTGCCCGGCGTGCGCAGCAGTGCCGGCAGGACCCGCGCGGTGAGCGCGAAATGGCCGAGGTAGTTGGTCGCGAAGACGATTTCGTGCCCGTCGGGACTCAGCTCGCGCATGCGCGGCGGATGCACGATGCCCGCGTTCAGGATCAGTCCGTCGATCCGCGGCAACTCCAGCAGCGCATCCGCGGCCCGGCGCACCTGGGTGAGATCGCTCAGGTCCAGCGGCACCGTCGACACGGATGCCCCGGGCACCCGGGCGCGGATGGCCGCCAGCGCGGCATCCGTCTTCGCCGGATTGCGGCAGGCCAGCACGACGTGGGCGCCCGCGGCGGCGAGCTGCTCGGCCGTGAAATAGCCGAGTCCGGCGTTGGCGCCGGTGACGACGAAGGTCTTGCCGAACTGGGCCGGGAGGGCGCGGGTCGCGACGGGCCGGGCTGAGGTCAGCGCGGTCATGAGGCCGCCGGCGACGTGATGGGAGAGGAATCGGGGCCGGTCGCCTCCGAGTGAGAATCGGGGCCCAATGAATCGGAGCGAGAGGCAGCGGTGCCCGTGCCCGACGCCGAGTCTGCGGTGCCTGTCCCCGCGTCCGAGGCTGCGGTGCCGGTGCCGGCAGTCGGAGATGCGGCATCCGCTCGCGCGCCCGCGGCCCGAGGCGCGGGACCGTGCGCCGACTCAGTACCGGCGATTTTCTCGTGGTGGTGGATGACCTCGGCGATGATGAAGTTGAGGAACTTCTCGGCGAAGGCCGGGTCGAGCCGGGCCTCCTCGGCGAGCCCACGCAGCCGCCGGATCTGCAGCAGTTCCCGCTCGGGGTCGGCGGGCGGCAGGCCGTGCGCGGCCTTGAGCCGTCCGACCTGCTGGGTGAACTTGAACCGCTCCGCGAGCAGGTGGATCAGCGCGGCATCGATATTGTCGATGCTCTGACGGATGCTGCCCAGCTCGTCGATCGCTTCCTGACCCGCGCCGGCGGGCAATTCCTCGTGTGCAGCCATGGTTCGACGATACCGTTTCGGACGTACTGCGCGCGCGGCCCGCCTGCCTCCCAGCGGCGTTCGGGCGCACTTCCCCGACGGATGCCCC
Source organism: Cryobacterium sp. TMT3-29-2 (assembly GCF_004564305.1). Lineage (NCBI taxonomy): Bacteria > Bacillati > Actinomycetota > Actinomycetes > Micrococcales > Microbacteriaceae > Cryobacterium > Cryobacterium sp. TMT3-29-2. The sequence continues at coordinate 19,559 of NZ_SOGK01000066.1, read as the reverse complement.
GAGCAGCCACCCGGGGCGGCCATCCGTTCCCGCCGCATTCCGAACCTTTCCCGTCGAGTACGTCAGTTCCGGTCGAATTCGCCCGGCACAGCACGCGATCTCGGCCGGAAGTGTCGAGTTCGGCGCCGTCTCGGTCGCGGCTACCGCGGTGACCCGTGCAGCGCTGCGGGTGATTCGGCCGAGGACTCGGCCGATGTCTCAGTCACCGACCCGGATGGCTCGGCAGCCACCGAGGGCGAGCCCCGCGAAGCCGCCCGCGAAGCCGCCCGCGAAGCCGCCCGCGAAGCACCCCGCCGAGCCCGTGCCCGCCGTGTCTTCAGCGCCCACGAGGGCGCCGACCACCCTGGCAACCGCAGCCGCCGCTGGGTCAGCAGGATGCCGAGCAGCACCAGCGCCGCCCCGGCCGGCTCGTGCCAGGAGAAGGTCTCCGACAACACGAGCACCCCCAGCAGAACCCCGACCACGGGGGTGACATACGTCACCGTGGACGCGTTCGTCGGACCCCAGGCGCGCAGCACGTTGATGTGCCAGATGTAGGCCAGTCCCGTGCCGAGCGCACCGAGGGTGAGCAGCCCGGCCACGATCGGCGCGGTCAGCGCCACCGGATGCCACGCCACCACAGGGGTGGCCAGGAGCATGATCACCCCGGCGATGCCGATGTTCAGGAACGCGAAGGTCGCGGGAGCGATCGGCCGCCCGCTCAGGAACCGCCGGGTGTAGCCGAAGGTGAAGCCGTAGCAGAGCGCAGCGCCCAGGCAGGCGAACTGGCCCCAGAGGTCGCCGGTCAGGGCCGCGTAACGCCACGGCGCGATGATCACGACAACGCCGGCGATGCCCACGAGGATGCCCGCCACCTGCCCGCGCGCGAGCCGCTCCACCCGGAACGCCAGCGTCGCCATCACCGCGGTCATGATCGGCGTCACGGCGTTGTAGATGCTGGCCAGACTCGAGGACACGTATTGCTCGGCCCACGCGAACAGAAGGTGCGGCACGACGCATCCGGTGATTGCGATCACCAGGAAATGCAGCCAGACGATCTTCTCGCGCGGCAGCACCGGGCCGTTGGCCACGCGCGGACGGCTGACCAGCACGATCAGGCCGAGCGTGAGCCCGCCGAGCACCAGCCGGGACCACGCGACCTGGCCGAATGTGACCCCCTCGAGGGCGATCTTCATGAATAGAAAGCTGGCTCCCCAGATGACGCCCATGCCCAGGAACTGGAGGGTGACCAGCGTTCGGCCGGCGGCGGGAGCGTCTGTCACCTGCCGACTGTACCGCGCCCCGCCGACACCCCGCGCCCGTTCCGACCGTGCCCGTCTGCCACGGCCGAAACCCGCCGCCGCCCGTGAACGAATTCGACGGAGATTCTCACGAGAACGGATGCCGCGGGCCGGTTTTCGCCTCCGGGGAGCAAAATCTCCGTCGAATTCGTTCGGGCGCTGAGCCGATGGGGCGCGGAACCGGGCGCCGGCACGGGCCGGCCGTGCCCTGTCAGACCACGCGACGCCGTCACGCCACGCGCCCTGTCAGACCATGCGGCGCCGTCACGCCACGTCACTCGTCTCGAACGGCCGCACCCGGTACTGCACCGACCGCGCGCCGTATCCGTCGAGCCGCGCCCGCAGCCCGGCCCGCACTCGGGGCCACTCGCTGTCGAGGATCGAGTAGATCACGGTGTCCCGCCAACTGCCGTCGGCTCGGCGCCGCTCCCGGCGGATGATCCCCTCATACGTGGCCCCGAGGCCCGCGATGGCCGCGCAGGACCGAACGTTCATCACATCCGCCTGGATCTTCACCCGCCCGAACCCGTGGTCAAAGGCCAGCCCGAGCAGCAGCAGTTTCGTCTCCGCGTTGACAGCAGTGCCCCAGACCCGGGGGTCGTAGGCGGTCCAGCCGACATGCGCCGACTCGTGCTCCAGGTGCAGGTCGCCGAGGGTGGACATGCCCACGAGATCACCGCCGTGCGCGCCGCCGACGAGGCGCACCGCGTAGGGCAGTCCCGCCCAGTGCACGTAGGCATCCGCCCAGTCCGTGAACTCGGCCAGATCCGTGCGGAGCCCGCCCGGGCCACCGCCGAAACCACCGTCGAAGACCAGCGGATGCGCAATCGCGCCGTGCAACTCCGGCAGTAGCGCCCGGGTAAGAGGTTCGAGCCGCACATAGTGGCCCACGATGGCGATGCTCTGAGGTCGCTCGGCAGTCATCCCGATACTGTCGCAGCGCCGGGTTGCCGCCGAATGAACGGCAGCGGTCCGGTCAGTGCGAACGAATTCGACGGAGATTCTCACGAAAACGGATGCTTCGGGCCGGTTTTAGCCCTCCAGCAGCAAAATCTCCGTCGAATTCGTCAGGGCACCCCGGGCGGAGGCCCGCGCGGGCTCGCCGGCCCTGCACCGGCAGCAATACCGACAGCGACAGTGGCAGCAATACCGACAGCGACAGTGACCGTTCCGGTCGAGAGTGACCGCTACAACGGGCACTCTCGACCGGAACGGCCACAGGAGGCGCAACAGGCGGTGGAACGGATCAGGGGGGCGACCTCAGTCGACGAGATCGTGACGCGAAATGATCGCCTCGCGGCCGGGTCCGACGCCGATCGCAGATATGCGGGCGCCGCTCATCTTCTCGATCGCGAGCACGTACGCCTGGGCGTTCGGCGGCAGGTCCTCGAAGGTTCTGGCGCCGGTGATGTCTTCGGTCCAGCCGGGGAAGTCCTCGAAGATGGGCTTCGCGTGGTGGAAGTCGGACTGCGACACGGGCACCTCGTCGTAGCGCACGCCGTCGACGCTGTAGGCGACGCAGACGGGGATCGTAGCCAGGCCGGTCAGCACGTCGAGCTTGGTCAGCACGAAGTCGGTGACCCCGTTGATGCGGGCCGTGTACCGGGCGACGGGTGCGTCGTACCAGCCGCAGCGGCGCGGGCGCCCCGTGGTGGTGCCGAACTCGAAGCCGTTGGCACGCAGGAACTCCCCGGACTCGTCGAAGAGTTCGGTCGGGAACGGGCCGGCGCCGACGCGGGTCGTGTATGCCTTGACGACGGCGATGATGCGGTCGATCCGGTTCGGGCCGATGCCCGAGCCGGTCACGGCGCCGCCGGAGGTCGCGTTCGAGGAGGTGACGAACGGGTAGGTGCCGTGGTCGACATCCAGCATTGTGGCCTGGCCGCCCTCGAACAGCACGGTCTTGCCGACGGTGAGTGCCTCGTGCAGCAGCAGCGCGGTGTCGGCGACCATCGGGCGCAGGCGTTCGGCGTAACCGAGCAGGTCCTCGACGATCTCGTCGACCGTGATCGCGCGGCGGTTGTAGACCTTGACCAGCAGGTGGTTCTTCTGGGCGAGGGCACCCTCGACCTTCTGGCGCAGGATGTTCTCGTCGAACAGGTCCTGCACGCGGATGCCCACGCGGTTGATCTTGTCGGCGTAGGTCGGGCCGATGCCACGGCCGGTGGTGCCGATCTGGCGCTTGCCGAGGAAACGCTCGGTGACCTTGTCGACCGTGCGGTGGTACTGGGTGATGATGTGCGCGTTGGCGCTCACCTTGAGCCGGGACACGTCGACGCCGCGGGAGATCAGAGCGTCGAGTTCTTCGAAGAGCACCTCGATGTCGACGACCACGCCGTTGGCGATGATCGGGGTGACACCGGCGGTGAGGATGCCCGACGGCAGCAGGTGCAGCGCGTACTTCTCGGTGCCGATGACCACGGTGTGGCCGGCGTTGTTTCCGCCGTTGAACTTGACCACGTAGTCAACCCGGCTGCCGAGGAGGTCGGTGGCCTTGCCCTTGCCCTCGTCGCCCCACTGGGCTCCGATCAGAACGATCGCTGGCATTTAGTTTTCTCCTCGGATAAAGAACGCCTCGGTGGGCGGGGCCGGGTCGGTGGCCCGGTAGCCGTCCGGCGTGATGGTCTGCTGCTCGATGCGGCTGATCACGGTGGGATCGGCGTCGTTCAGGAAGGTGGTGAGACGGTCGAACTCGTTCTGTTCGCCGATCTCGCCCGCGGACCGGCGCAGCGCGTAGAGCGCCCGCAGGACTCCGCGGTTGGGTTCGTGGGTCCAGCGCACCGGGCCCTGGCCGTGCCAGCCGGCCTTGCGGAGCGCGTCGAGTCCGCGGTGGTAGCCCACGCGCGCATAGGCGTAGGACTCCAGGGTGCGACCCTCGAGGTGGGTGGCGTCCGCCAGCACCGCCCAGGCCAGGGAGGAGGTCGGATGCGCCGCCACCACGGCGGACAGACTGCTGCCATCGGCTCCACGGAGCGCCTCGATCACCTCCGGTTCCGCGGGAAGAAGGGTCTCGGGCTGCTCGATCAAGTTGTCGCCGGTCACACTCGATCCTAACGTGGCCCGGGCCGCTCCTCGCCGAACAGTCCGCCGGAGAGGGATTCGAGGATGGCCGCAGCCACCTCGTCCCGCGGCCGTTCCGGCTCGAAAACGAGCCATTCCAGACCCCCCATCAGCACGGCGCCGAACACGCTGGAGGCCATCAGCCCGCAGGTCGCGTCGGCGCGGAGCTCCGGCTTCGCCTCCGCGATCGCCTCGGCGAACACGGCGAGCGCCTCGTGCCGCAGGGCGAAAAGTGTCTTCTGCCAGGTGCGGTCGGTGCGGAAGATCTCCGCCGCCATTAGCTTCGACAGTGCCGTGTTCGCCGCGATCCCCTCGAGAAGCGCGTGCACCAGCGCCTCGAGGGCCGCGCTGCCGTGCAGCCCGACCGAGGATTGACGGAGGGTTTCGGCGAGCGCGCCGACCCCCTCCTGCAGCAGTTCCTCGAACAATTTATCCTTGGAGCTGAAGTTGTAGTACAGGCTGCCCTTGGCCACCCCGGCCCGTTCCGCGACCTCGTCCATCGTGGTGCCGCTGATGCCCTTGGTCGCGGCGAGTTGCAGCGTGGCGTCGAGGATGGCGCGTTTCGTTCCGGTGGCGCGTGCCATGGGAGGTCCTTTCCGGGAGCCGGTTCGGTCCCAGCCGGTTCGGTCCCGGCCGGGGCCACTCTAGATGGTCAGTTCCGGGTGCAGCCGGCCCACGGTCCAGATCCGCTGGCGGCCGGCGCTCCAGGCGCTGATCGCGATCGAGCCGACCAGCATGACGGCGAGAACGACTACCGAAACCCACAGTCTAGAGTCGATGCCGCCGGTGATCAGTTCGCGCAGCCCGGTGACGACGTACGACGCCGGCATGAACGGATGCAGCACCTGGAAGAACACGGGCGTGGTCTCCACCGGGTAGGTCCCGCCCGACGAGCTCAGCTGCAGCATGAGCAGCACGAGGCTGACCACCCGGCCCGCCGCGGTGCCGAGCAGGATAATGAACATTTGCTGCAGGGCCAGGAAGGCGAGGGTCGTCAGGTAGAGGAACGCGCTCATCCCGAGCCAGTGTTCGGGCTGCAGGCCGATCCCGTAGACCAGCACAAGCACCATGATTACGACCTGGGCGAGCCCGATGGCCATCGCCGGCAGGAAGCCGGTCATGGTCGATCGCAGGCCGGAGGCGGCGCTGGCGAGGGCCCGGGTGGGCAGCGCCCGCAGGATCAGCCAGGTGATCAGCCCACCGACGAAGGTGGCCAGGGCCAGGAAGAAGGGCGCGAACCCCTCGCCGAAGCTACCGGAGGCGTTCTCCCACTTCTGCACGAGCGTGACCGGGCTGGCGATCACGGCCGTCTTCGCTGCGATCTGGTCGGCGGAGAGGTCCGGGGCGCTCTGCCCGCCCTCGGCGAGGGCGTCGGAGAGGGTGCCGCTGCCGGTGGCGAGTTCGGCGGCGCCGGTATTCAGGCTCGAACCGCCGGCGGCGAGCTCGCTGGTTCCACCGACCAGGGCCGCCGTGCCCGCCGCGAGTTCCGTGCTCCCCGCGGAGAGTGCGTGAGCACCGGAGGCCGCGGTTCCGGCCCCGTCCGCCAAGGACGCCGCGCCGGCCGCGAGCTGCCCGGCACCGGTGGCGACCTCGGCGGCGCCGGGTGCCCCGGCGGTCAGCCTGCCGGAGAGTTCCTGAGTCCCGGCGGAGAACTGGGCGCTGAGTCCGGCATAGGTCTGGGTCTGCGTGAGCGCCCCCTGAGCGCCCGTGTTCACGGCGGCGGCGCCGGCGCCGAGCTGCTCCACGGCCGGCAGGAACGCCGACACCGGGGTGCCTGCCGGTGCCGCCTGCATCTGCAGGAGCAGGTCCTTCAGTCCGGTCGACACCGAGGCGGTGCCGCCGGCGAGGGTAACGGTTCCGTCGGCGATCCGGTCGGCGCCGTCGGCGAGTCCCACCGACTTCTCGGACAGGGTCGCGGCACCCGCGGCGGCGGCCTGCAGCCCCTCGGACACCTGCACGGTGCCGTCGGAGAGCGTCACCGAAGACCCGGCGAGGGTCTGGGCGCCGTCGGACAGCGTGTCCAGCCCCGTCGCCAGGGTTCCGGTGCCGTCGGTGAGCCGCGCGGCGCCGTCGTCGAGGGCCACCGCACCATCGGCGAGGGCGTCGAGGCCGACCAGGAGGGAGCCAGCCCCGGCCGACGCGGTGGTGAGCCCGTCGAACAGTCGACCCGCGCCATCCGCTGCCGAACGGATGCCGTCACCGGCATCGTCCACTCCCACCAGGAGCGCGTTCACGGTCTGGTCGCCGATCTCGGTGGCGACCGCGTCCCGCAGTTGCACCATGGCCTGCTTGCCCATGGTGGTGGCGAGGAAGCTGTTGCTGTCGTTGTAGTCGACCTGCACAGTGGCCGGCAGCGGGGTGCCGGTGCCCGCGGAGACGGCGCTGGCCGAGAAGTCGCTCGGGATGGTGACCGAGAAGTAGTAGTCGCCGTCCTTGACGCCCGCGGCGGCCTCCTTCGCGTTCGTCACGGTCCAGGCGAGCTCGTGCCCGTCGACCAGCTCATCGACCAGGTCCTGGCCGGCAGTGACCGGTTCGCCGTCGCGGCTGGCACCGGCGTCCACGTTGACGAGCGCCACGGGGAGGTGGTCGAGTTCGTGGTCGGGCGCCCAGAAGGCCCACAGGTAGAGCGCCCCGTAGATCAGCGGGATGAACATGAGCACGACGAGTGCGATCTTGGGCATCTTGCCCCTGCCGAAGCGGTGCAGCTCAGTGCCGGAAGAGAGGAAGGCGAACATCTAGCGGGACTCCTGATTCACAACGGCCTGGTTCAGCGGAACGGCCGGGGTCATCCCGGCTTTGTTCATCACGACGACGGTCGGGTCGAGGCCGAGCTCGGCCCACATCTCGGTATCGGGCGCGGTCGCGGAGGCGATCACGCTGGTTCCGGCAGCGGCGAGCGCCGCCAGGCGCTGCCAGAGGATGCGCCGGGACTCCGGCTCGTGCACCTGCTCGACCTGGTCGAAGAAGAGGATGCTCGGCTGGTTCATGACCGCGAGCGCGGCCCGCAGCAGCACGGTCTGCACCTCGTCGAGGTCCCAGATCACGGTGTCCGCGGCCGGAATCGGCACGTCACCGAAAACGGGGGCACACACGCGGCGCACCTCCGAGTCGTCGACCGAGCGGATGAACGCCCACCAGGGCGAGATCCAGGCCGTGCGTTCACGGATGGCGGCTCCGACCGTGACCGACTCCTCGAGGGCGTCGATGTCGTGGAAGCCCGAGATGCCGGTGCGCTTCTGCACCCGGCGGGCCCGTCGGGGTAGCTCGTGGCCGAGCACCTCGAGGGTTCCCTCGCTCGGCTTCATGCGACCGGCCAGGGTCAGCATCAGGCTGGTGCGGCCGCTGCCGGTGGGGCCGCAGAGCACGGTGAGACCGGCGCCGGCCTCAAAGCTCAGGGGCCCGTAGACAGCGCCCCGCTTGAATCGCAGGGCCAGGTCGTGCGCCCTCACTGTCGACTGCACGTCGATCCTTTCGTTTGTACTGACTAGTCAGTATAGAACGAAAGATCGACGCGCTGCACCCCACGGTGCAGGCCGGCGTGCTCCGGGCGCCGCCCGGACCGCCTATTCCGCTGGAGCCGCTGTCGGCACGGCCGTCGGTTCCGCAGTCGGTTCCGCCGTGGGCCCAGCCGTGGCCAGCTCCGCGAGGATGTCCTGCACTTCCTCGTTCTTCAGCAGTCGCCAGGGTGAGGCGGTCGCCCCCTCTAGCGCCGCCTGGGGGCTGTCGCTTTGGTTCCACCACTTCGCGATGAGCGCCCGTCCGCTGAACAGGACCAGGTCATCCTGCTGGTAGACGGTCTCGGTGGACCACTCCGGGTAGGTTCCCGCCGGCACGGTCAGAACGGGAACGGGCTTGTCGCCCGGTAGGACCGGCCCGATCAGGCTCCAGGCCGCGTCCGAGGCCGCAGCCGACGGGTCGTCGGGCAGATCTCCGCTCGTCCACCACTTCGCGGCATAGACGTTGCCGTGCCAGACGATGCGGTCGCCCTTGACGTAGGCGACTTCCTCGTCCCAGATCGGATACGGACTCGTGGCCGGGTTGTCGACCACCGCGGCGTTCGCGGTGGGCTCCACCTCGGGAACGTCCGAGTCCAGCTGGCCGGTGATCTTCTGGCCGAGCACATCCACGAATCGAAGATCTCCCTGATCGACGCCGCTGCAGCCATCGGACACGCGCTTCACGTCGGGATAGTTCGGCGCGCAGGTCGCGTCGCGGTTCAGCGACCACAGCGACACCCGCCCGAGGCCCTTGTCCCGGGCGAACGCGTTCAGCCCGGCGGCGTCCTCCAGTGTGAAGATCTCCCCCGGAACGTCGTTCTGACCGATCATGGGCGTCACACCGATCTGGCGCCAGAGCGTCTGCGAGCCGATCGCCCGGCCGTCGTTCTCGTAGAGGTCGGACACCTGCGAGTGGGTGGCCTCGGCCGCCGCGATCGACGCGTCGAGCATCGAGGTCGGACGGCCTCCGAAGTCCATGGTCATCACGTTGACGCCGGCCAGCTCGACCTCGGCGTCGAGCATCTGCTGCACCGCGGTGAGACCCGCCTCGGTGAGGCCGGTTTGGGCCACCGGGAGGGTCAGCCAGACCGTGAGGTCCTCATCGGCGGCGCGCTTCTTCTTCTGCAGGGCGGCGATCGCTTCGGCCCGGCGCTCGCCGGCGGCCGTGTCGGTGAGGTTGTCCCCCTCGACGTCCAGGTCGATCGACGTGAGGTTGTAACGATCTACGACGGCGGCATAGGCCTTGGTGAGCTTGCGGGGGTCCGTGCAGGCCGTGGCCAGCTCGTCGTTGGCCAGGCCGCCGAAGGAGACGGACACCTCGCCGCCGTCCCCGACCAGCCGGGCGATCCGCCGGTCCAGGTCCAGGTTCATCTCGGCCTCGCCGAGGGTCTGGGTGGCACCCCAGGTGGGCGTGCAGCCATCGGCCGGGTCGGCCACGATGAAGGACAGCACCACGTTGGCGGCCTCATCGGAGGCAGGCTGCTCGAACGCGTAGGTGGGCGTTGCCGTGACGTCGACGTAACCGGCGAAGCCGGACGAACCTGCGGCCGCGGCGCGGGAATCCTCGAATCCGTTCCAGCCATAGCCGGCTCCGACGACGACGGCTCCGGCCGCAACACCGAGGGCGAGCACCCTGACGAGCGACAATTTGCGACCAGGAAAGCGCTTTGACAAAAAATTTCTCCCCACAATGATCCGGCCAGACCGGCACGGCGTTTCTCCATCGCCTATTATGAAGGCAATTATCGGATGATAGGGGCCCGATTTGGAGCCCAAGGTCCGAAAGTTCCACGGGCGACTGACCCGTTCGGCCAGTGCTCGGAGAAACATGACGGATCAGGCACTATCTTCAGACGCAATTGTGGGCGTCCCCCTGCTCGACGCGGATGCGGCCTCCCGCGTCACCGCGGCCCGCAAGAGGCAGTGGGGTTCCGAGAAGCGCTCCGAGCCGCTGTCGATCGTGCATCCGGTGCCGTCGCAGCGCAAACTGACGCTCGGCCGGCTGGGCATCGTCATCACTATTCTGGCCTGGGCCTACTACCTGTTCTCGACGATCTTCAAGCAGCTCGCCAACAACCCCGACGCGGGCTTCCGGTTCCAGGTGGAGACCCTCTCCTACGTGGTCGTGGTCACCTTCCTGACCTTCTCGGCCCTGATGTACCTGCTGGCCCGCCAGGGGGCGCTCTACCGGTTCAAGGACCACCAGCGGGTTCCCCGCGGCGAACTCGACCGCCACTATGCGCACTACACCGAGGGCATCACCGTCCTCGTCCCCTCCTACGCGGAGGAACCCCATGTGGTGCGGGCCACGCTCTGGTCCGCTGCACTCCAGGAATTCCCCGACCTGAAAATCGTGCTGCTCGTCGACGATCCGCCCTTCCCGACCGATTCGGCCATCCGGGCCCGACTCGAGGAGACCCGGGCGCTGACGGATGACATCGCCGCGGTCATGGCCGGTCCCGCAGCCCGCTTCACGGCGGCCCTCGAGGGCTTCCGGCACCGTGTGCACGCCGACGCGGCCGGCTCCCGGGCGGAGCTCCCGCTCCTCATCGTCGAGTACGAGGCTGCCGCCGCCTGGCTCGAGCAGATGGCCGAGGCGGAGCGCATCGAGGATCACGTCGACGAGTTCTTCGTGGACCTGGTCGTCATGGGTCTCGCCCGCGAACTGCGGCTGACCATCCTCGCCCTCACCTCGGCCCTGGCCCAGGGCACGGCACCGGACAACACCCGGATCAGGCAGCTGTACCAGCGCCTGACCTGGATCTTCAGCGTGCGCACCGAAACCTTCGAGCGCAAGAAGTTCAGCAACCTGTCGCACGAGGCCAACAAGGCGATGAACCTCAACTCGTACATCTCCCTGATGGGGCACCGCTGGCAGAGCGAGGAGACCGCCGGCTCCGTCGTGCTCCGGGAGGCCGATGACACGCCTCACCCCGACGATCTGGTCGCCCCCGACACGACCTACCTCCTGACACTCGATGCCGACTCGCTTCTGCTGCGCGACTACTGCCTGCGGCTCGTCTACTTCCTGGAGTCGGCCGGCAACGAACGCGTCGCCGTCACGCAGACTCCGTACTCCTCCTTCCGGGGTGCCCCGACCCGGATCGAGCGCCTGGCCGGCGCCACCACCGACATCCAGCACATCCTGCACCAGGGCATGACGTACTACGGCGCGACCTTCTGGGTGGGAGCCAACGCCATCATCCGCAAGAAGGCCATCGAGGACATCGTCGAGGTGGAGACCGTGGGCGGGTTCGAGATCCGCACCTACATCCAGGACCGCACGGTGATCGAGGACACCGAGTCGAGCGTCGACCTCGGCACGCACGGGTGGACGCTCGCCAACTACCCGGAACGTCTCAGCTACAGCGCCACGCCCCCGGACTTCGGCTCCCTCGTCGTTCAACGTCGACGCTGGGCCAACGGCGGCCTGCTCATCCTGCCCAAGCTCTGGACCCAGCTGACCCACCGTCGTCACCAGCGCGAGAAGATCCTCTTCCGTGAGGTGCTGCTGCGGGTGAACTACATGGCGTCCATCGCCTGGGCCAGCTTCGGCCTGCTGTTCCTGCTCGGCTACCCCTACGACAGCCGCCTGCTCAGCCCCGTCGTCTTCATCGCGGCGCTGCCGTACTTCCTGGCCATGGGCAGCGACCTCCGGGACTCCGGGCACCGCTTCAGCGACATCTTCCGCATCTACGGGTTCAACCTCGTGCTCCTGCCCGTCAACCTGGCGGGCGTGCTCAAGTCCATGCAGCAGGCCATCACCGGGGAGAAAATCCCCTTCGTGCGCACGCCGAAGGTGAAGAACCGCACGGCCGCGCCGGCCCTGTACGTGGTCGTCCCCTACCTGATCGTCGCGTTCTCGCTGCTCACGATCTGGCGCAACTACCTGGACCAGAGCTGGGGCAACGTGGCCTTCGCCACGTTGAACGCCGTGCTCGCCGCATCGGCCATCAAGTCGTACATCGGTATCCGCAACTCGATCGTGGACATCGTGCTGGGAATGGTGAGCTGGCTCTATGTCGCGCCGAAGAAGCCCAAGGCGACGGCGCCGGTGATCGTGCCCAGAACCCCGGAAGAGGTCGACTGGGCCTCCGTGCTGTACTTCGGAGACCGCCGCCTCAACCGTGACCTTCGCGGAGGCAACGACCGACGCCGTCGCGCAAACCTGAGCTGAGCCGGGGCCGCCCCCGCGGCGGGGCGCTACCGCTCTGGCCGGTCACGACCGGTCGACAGACCGCCGGATGAAGCGCGGCGACGCGGGAACGTCACCGCGTCGCCGCGGCTGGGGAGCCCCGAGAGCTCTGCCTCTGCGGGGGTCGGAGCTTCGGCCGGGGCCGGGAGAGTCGACCAGCGCAGCAGCGCGGCGATACTCGTCTCCGCCGGAAGCTCGCCGGGAGACACAACCATCACCCGCGCATCCGTCAGGATTGCCGCACGGATCAGCGCGTCGGCGGCCGGCACCGAGCCGAGTTCGCCTGCGCCGAGGGCATCGGCCGAGCTGCCAGCCAGCCAGGGCTCACGGTCGAGGGCGATCAGGGTCTCCCCCGGCATCCGATCCGGGGCCAGCATCAGCACGTCGACCTGGTGCTGCTGCAGGGCGCGCACCACGGCCGCGAAGTCGAGCTCGGAGAGGCCGTTGCCCTGTCCCGCCCCCAGCCGTTCGAGGGCATCGTGCTCCTCCTGCGCGAGGATCGCAGCAAGGTGGCGGTTGAGGTCCCCTTCGAGTTCCTCCTGGGCGGCGCCGCCCGGACGGGTGTTCGTGGGCAGGACCTGCAGCACTTCGCGGCTGGTGGGCGAGAGCTGGTCGACGAGAAGCTGTCGCGCACGCACGTCACCGGTGAGCATGAGAAGTTCGGCCTTGCTGTCGCGCACGACCTCGTCGATCGCGGCGGCGATCTGGCCCTCGTTGCGCTTCCACACCTCCTCCGTGCGGTGCTGATAGCGTCCGTTCGCGAGGAAGTCGTCTTCGGAACCCACCTTCGTGAGGAACTCGGTGTCGCCCTTCACCCTCACCTTCGACAGCGGGTGCGTGCGGCTCAGCCGGTACAGGGTGACCTCGCCGCCGTCGCGCCCGACCTCGGCCACCACGTAGTTGAGGTCCCGTGGGCGGTGGATCAGCAGTGGGATCAGAGCGGGCACGGGCCCGTAGGAGACCAACAACTCGCCGAGCGGCTCTCCTGAGAGCACCTCGTTGAACTCGACCACCCCCTCCCGCACGACCATCAGCCGGCCCATTCGGCCTCCCACACCCGGCGGCTCCTCGATCAGCTCGATGATGGTGCCGATGTCGATCTCCGGGGCGCCGGCTTCGGTCAGCGCCTCCCGCAGGGTGCGCTGGCGCAGGGAGGAGGTGCGCCGGGGGTTCTGCGCGTCCTGGGTCACGTCCACATAGGCGCTCGACACCGAACCGGCTCGACGGTACAGGTCCGCGAGCCCCTCATTACCGAAATCAGCCATTGCCGGAGTCCCTTCTGTGGCAGTTTGTCGGCCACGGTATCCCCGGGTTCCGGCGTCCACAACCCTGCCGGGACGGGCCACAACACAGCGGACCGGAGCGGGAAAACCGCCCCGTCGGGCCGCTACCGGGCGGTCTGCTGGTGCGCCGCGACACACCAGCCGCCGTCGGCGAATACGTAGGTCGTGGCCGCGTTCGTCTCGATCATCTCGTCGCCGCGGTGGGCCAGGAGCCGGTAGACGAGCACGCCGGCGTGGTCGTTGAGGCGCACCACGGCCGGCTCGCGCAGCTGGTAGCCGGTGATGGCAGGCATCCCCTTGAAGAAGGCGATCGCCTCGTCACGGGTGACGATCCTGCCCGGCAGGATCAGCAGCCCGTCCGCGGTCATCGTTCGCCGGTAGTAGTCACCGCCGTGGCCGGCGACGATCGCCTGCCACCCCTCGTGCTCTTCGTGCAGGAGGCGGGCGGGCAGATCGTCAGTGATCGCAGTCATGAGCCAACGCTAGCCCTAAACGATGACAGCCGGGGTCCCCCTCCCGCCGCAACCGTGGCCCGGTCGGACAACTGTTGCCCGCACACGGGCGACAGTCGTCCGCTTCGGCAACAGTTGCCCCCGGTCGCGGGCGGTCAGCGCTCAGAATCGGTGCTGCAGCACCCAGTCGTGCATCGTGACGGCCGCGGCGGCCGACGCGTTGAGCGAGCGGGTGGAGCCGAACTGGCTGATCTCGACGACGGCATCCGCTGCCTGGATCGCCTCCGGAGACAGTCCGGGACCCTCCTGCCCGAACAGGAGCACGCAACGCTCGGGGAAGCGGAAAGTTTCGATGATCACGCTGCCGGGCACGTTGTCGATGGCGATGATCGGTAGGGTCTCGGCGGCGGCCCACTCGACGAAGGTGGCGACATCCGGGTGGTGCAGCACGTGCTGGTATCGGTCGGTGACCATGGCCCCGCGCTTGTTCCACCGCTTCCGGCCGATGATGTGCACCGTGTCGGCGGCGAACGCGTTGGCGCTGCGCACGATCGAGCCGATGTTCATGTCGTGCTGCCAGTTCTCGATGGCGACGTGGAACGGATGCCGCTTCTCGTCAAGGTCGGCGACGATCGCCGCCATACTCCAGTAGCGGTAGCGGTCGATCACGTTGCGCGTGTCACCGCGCTCGAGCAGCTCGCGGTCGTAGAACGACTCCTCGGGCCAGTCTCCGGCCCAGGGTCCGACGCCGTGGGTGGACAATTCGGGCGTGGGGTTCTGCGACTCTTGCACTGATCCACCGTATCCCGCCGAGCACCGCAGGGCGTGCCGGGATCAGCGTCGGGTACTCTAGCGTGCAGGGTTCGCGTTTCGCCGGCTCGCACCCCGATTGAAGGAACCACCACCATGCATCCCACGCTCTTCGGCATCGACTTTCTCGACTCGGAGTGGCTGATCGGCTGGTTCGGGTCGTTCGTGCTCCTCGGCGTCGCCGCCGTCGTCTTCGTCGAGACCGGCTTCATCGTGCTGTCCTTCCTGCCCGGAGACTCCCTCCTCTTCACTGTGGGCCTGCTCACCGCCACCGGGGACGTGCCGTTCCCGATCTGGGTGACCTGCCTGGTCATCTTCATCGCCGCGTTCTCCGGCGACCAGCTCGCCTATTACATCGGTCGGAAGGCGGGTCCCGCCGTCTTCGCCCGCGAACAGAACCGCCTGTTCAACCCGAAGAACGTGGAACGCACCAACGCGTTCTTCGCCAAGCACGGCGGCAAGGCCGTCATCATCGCCCGCTTCCTGCCCGTGTTCCGCGCCTTCGTGCCGGTCGCCGCCGGCGTCGGCCGGATGAAATATCGCACCTTCGTGCTCTTCAACCTGATCGGTGCCTTCGCCTGGGGTGTGGGCCTCACCCTCGTCGGCTTCCTGCTCGGCCAGATCGAGTTCGTGGCGAAGTACTCCGAGTACTTCATCATCGCCATCGTGCTGCTCTCGGGCGTGCCGATCCTGTCCGAGCTCTACAAAGCAGGCCGCGAGACGATGCGCACCCGCGGCAAGAGCCCCGTGCCCGTCACCACGATCCCCGAGGACCTGCGCGAGGAGTAACCACTACGGCGGTGCGGCGGCGATCTTTCGGTCTGCCTAAATCTGCCCTATCCTTTCGGTGTGGCTAAAAACAACGTGCGCACGGATGCGAGAGGCCCGATCCCGGAGATCGCGACCGCGCCATCCTCTCGCTTGCTCTGGCTGCTCGGCCCGGCCCTGGTCGCGGGCGTCGCCTACCTCGACCCCGGCAACGTCGCCAGCAACATGACCGCCGGCGCCCGCTACGGCTACCTGCTGGTCTGGGTGGTCGTGGCCGGCAACGTGATGGCCTGGCTGATCCAATACCTCTCGGCCAAGCTCGGCATCGTCACCGGCACGAGCCTGCCGGAGATCCTCGGGGTGCGGATGCGGCGTCCCCTCACCCGGCGCCTCTATTGGGTGCAGGCGGAACTGGTGGCCATGGCCACCGACCTGGCCGAGATCATCGGCGGCGCGGTCGCGCTGAACCTGCTCTTCGGCCTTCCCCTGCTCGCCGGCGGCGTGATCACCGGCGTCATCTCGATGATCGTTCTCACGGTGCAGACCCGTCGCGGCCCTCGCATCTTCGAACGCGTCATCGTGGCACTGCTGCTCATCATCACCGTGGGCTTCACGGCCGGGGTGTTTTTCGCCCCACCGGATGCCGGCAGCGTCGTCTCCGGCCTCGTGCCGCGCTTCGACGGCGCGAACTCGGTGCTCCTGGCCGCGTCCATCCTCGGTGCGACGATCATGCCGCACGCCATCTACGCGCACTCCGCTCTCACCCGGGACCGCTTCCCGGTCGTGGCGGACCGCGCGGCGACGCGTCGCCTGCTCTGGGCCACCAAGTGGGACGTCACGATCGCGATGGTGATCGCCGGAACGGTGAACCTGTCGATCCTGTTGCTCGCGGCATCCGCTCTGCAGGGCGTCGCCGGCACCGACACGCTCGAGGGTGCCCACGTGGCCCTGGAGGCAACCCTCGGGCCGGTGATCGCGACGGTGTTCGCGGTCGGGCTGCTGGCCTCCGGGCTGGCGTCGACCTCGGTCGGGGCGTACGCGGGCGCGGAGATCATGCACGGCCTGCTGCGCGTGCGGGTGCCTCTGGTGGCGCGCCGGGTGGTCACCCTCATTCCGGCGCTGCTGATCCTCGGCGTGGGTTTCGACCCGACCGAGGCCCTGGTGCTCAGCCAGGTCGTGCTGTCGTTCGGCATCCCGTTCGCGCTGATCCCGCTGGTCTGGCTCACCATGCAGCACGGGGTGCTCGGTGAGCACGCCAACCGCTGGTTCACGACCCTCGCCGGCGCGATCTGCGCGGTGCTCCTGGTGGCGCTGAACGTGGTGCTGCTGGTGCTCGTGTTCACCGGGGCGTGAGGGCGTCATGAAGCACACCACCCCCGCGGCCGAGGACTACCTCAAGACCATCTACGCGCACACCGAGTGGCAGCCGAGCCCGATCACGCCCTCGGTGCTGGCCGCGCGGCTGGGGGTGGCGCCGTCGTCGGTCACCGAGATGGTGAAGAAGCTCGCCGCCGGCGGCCTGATCGAGCACGTCCCGTACGGGCCGCTCACCCTGACCCGGGCCGGTTTCCTACGCGCGACCGCGGTGGTGCGCCGGCACCGGCTGATCGAGACCTGGCTCGTGCGGGAGATGGGCTACGACTGGCACGAGGTGCACGACGAGGCGGAGGTGCTCGAGCATTCCATCTCCGACCGGCTGCTGGCCGCGATCGACGACCGGCTGGGGCATCCGTCCGCCGACCCGCACGGCGACCCGATCCCGGCCGAAGATGGAACCCTGGCCCGCCCTGCCGCCGTGCTGCTGGCGGAGGCCGCCCCCGGCCATGTCGGGGAGGTGGTGCGGATCAGCGACCGCGACCCGGACATCCTGCGCGACCTCGCCGTGGATCGGGTCGGCCCGGGAACCCGGCTCACCGTACTCGAACCCGGCGCGGTGCGGCTGCCGGGCGGCGGCATCCGTCGGCTGTCGACAGCGGCGGCCCGGTCGATCTGGCTCACCGCGTAACCGACTGGAAACCTCGCGCCGCTAGGCTTGTCCCCGAACCGAGGGAGCACCAATGACACGCCGCGAAGACATCGAATGCTGGCTCACCGATATGGACGGCGTGCTCGTCCACGAAAACAGCCCGCTTCCGGGCGCCGCGGAACTGCTGCAGCAGTGGAGCGACGCCGGTACGCCGTTCCTGGTTCTCACCAACAACTCGATCTTCACCCCTCGGGACCTCAGTGCCCGCCTGCGGGCATCAGGCCTGAACGTGCCGGAGGACCGCATCTGGACCTCCGCCCTGGCGACGGCCGACTTCCTGCGCTCCCAGGCGCCCGGCGGTACCGCCTTCGTGATCGGGGAAGTCGGGCTGACGACCGCGCTGCACGAGGCCGGCTTCATCATGACCGAGACCAACCCGGACTACGTGGTGGTCGGCGAAACCCGCAACTACTCGTTCGAGGCCATCACCAAGGCCATCCGTCTGCTCCTGAACGGCGCCCGGTTCATTGCGACGAACCCGGATGCGACCGGCCCCAGCGCGGACGGCCCCCTGCCTGCCACGGGTGCGATCTCGGCCCTCATCACCAAGGCCACCGGCATGGAGCCCTATGTGGTGGGCAAGCCGAACCCGATGATGTTCCGTTCGGCGATGAACAAGATCGGCGCGCATTCGGAGAACACCGCCATGATCGGCGACCGAATGGACACCGACATCGTCGCCGGCATCGAGGCCGGGCTGCACACCATCCTCGTGATGACCGGCATCAGCGACACGGCTGAGATCAGCCGCTACCCGTTCCGCCCGGACGAGATCCTCTCCGGCGTTCACGAGCTCGTCTCCAAGGAGCCGGTGGAGTCCGACGCGATCTAGGGTGCGTCGCGCGGCGAGCCGCGGCGGCGGCGCCCGCCGAACCGGCGGCGCCCGCCGCCGCATCCGTTGCCCCGCCGCGGGGGTGTCCTGACGAATTCGACGGAGATTTTGGCCTGGAACCCCGTTTTCAGACCGAAACAGGCCATTCTCGGCACAATCTCCGTCGAATTCGTTCGGGTAGCGGTTAGCGGGCGGTTAGCGGGTAGCAGAGGGCGGGCGACGGATGCCGCGAGTCGTCACACCCGCTCAACCATTCTGCCTGGGCAGTGCAGTTAGGCGGCCGGTTCCGGACCGGGACCCGCGACGCTCGCGGTGAGCGGCTCACCCGAGGCCCGGCTCACGAAGCAGTAGTAGTAGCGGGCACCCTCAAACCACTGTTTCTCGGTGATCGGGTAACTGCCCTGCACCTGCACGTCGTCGTAGGCCGACGCCGCGGCCAGGTCGATGACGCCGGTCGCGCTGCAGAGCAGGTTGATCTGCCCGGCCAGCTCGGCCTCCCCCGGGAAGGGGGCGGCGGTATCCCCGGCGAACAGGCCGCGGTACACGAGCTGCGCGGCATGCGGTGCGGCGCAGTCGGCGACCGTGAACTCGTCTTCCCAGGGGCTCACATAGGGCTGAAGGCATTCGCCGCCGAACAGTGTGTCCCACGGGTGGTCGCCGACCGGCTGCGGGCCGGTGGCCTCGGCCGGCGCCAACGGCGCGGTACTCGGGGTGGCGCTCGGGGCCGGTGCGGTACTGGACGTGGACACCGCGACCGGCGTGGCGTCGCCGCCGACCAGACTCTGCCCGAGGAAGAACAGCGCCGCCAGCGCGAGCACCAGAACCAAGCCGCCCGCGATCCAGATGCGGAGCCGGGGCTTGCCGGGTCGGGAGCCTCCGGGCGGGCGACCAACCGAGGCAGGCCGTGCCGTGCCTGCACCGGCACCGGCACCGGACGATGCACCCGCCGAGGCACGCGCCCCGGACGCGGAGCGCGGGGCATTGGTGCCCGACGAGTCGCTTGTGCCGAGCGCGGAGCGCGGGGCATTGGTGCCCGACGAGGCGCTTGTGCCGAGCGCGGAGCGCGGGGCCGCCGCGCCGACCAGGCTGTTCGTGCCGGTCGTGCCCGCCGAGGCGATCGGGGTGGTCGGGGCTTCCGTAGCCCCCGCCACGGTCGGGCCGGTCGTACCGGCGGAGGCGAGCGGGGCGGCGGCAGCACTCGGACCGGCTTGGGCGGTGGCCACGGTCGGAGCTGGTGCGGGTTCGGGGGAACGCGGGGCGGCAGCAGCGGCTGCGGCTGCGGCTGCGGCTGCGGCTGCGGCCGGTTGCACCGAAGGCGCGGCTAAGGGAGATGCGGGGGTCCCGGCGGGCGCGGCT
>NZ_SOGK01000052.1:0-31120 GCF_004564305.1 Cryobacterium sp. TMT3-29-2 | reverse complement strand
GCCGACGCATACCAAGACTGGATCCATAGCTACAATCACCACAGGCCCCATACCGGCATCGGCGGCAAATCACCCATCGACCGCGTTCACAACGTCAATGGGAAGTACACCTAGCGGATGCCCGCACCGGGCCCCGGAGCGCTGGCCTCTACTCCTCCACAATGTGGGTTTGATCAGGTTATCCACAGGGCGCGGACGGACACAGTTCTGAGGCTCGGAATGTCAGTGGTCACCCGTAACGTGTGTCTCATGAAGCCTTCCGACAGTGAACAGCTAGAACACCTGGGTAGTCATTTCGATGCGATCCGGGAGACGCAGGCGGAGTCCGCCCGGGTCGACGCCCGCCGGGCCGAACAGGTCGATCAGGCCCGCCGGTTCGCCGAAGCCCTGGCCCGGAACGCGGCCCAGGCAGCCAACGACAAGGCCAGGGAGGCACCCACGGCACTGACCAGTGTCGCGGTCGGGGTGCCCCGGGCCCGGTGGGACGCTGCCATGGTCGCCGAGAGGGAGTTCGTGTCCGAGCTGGCCTGCACGCTGCGGCTGCCGGTGCGGTCGACCGAGACCCTGATCGCCGAAAGCCGCACCCTGATGAATGAGCTGCCCGCCACCCGGGCCGCGCTGCAAGACGGGTCGATCACGTACCGGCACGCGCAGGCGATCATGGACCAGGCCTGGTCCCTCCCCACAGAGGCACTGGCCGGTTTCGAAGAGGCCCTGTTGAAATCCGCTCCGCACCTGACCGTGGCCAACCTGAGGTATAAGGCCCGGATCATGCGGGAACGACTGCACCCGGAGTCGATCACAGCCCGGCACCAGAAATCGGTGGCCGACCGCAAGGTGATTTTCGAGCCCGAGGCCGACGGGATGGCCTCGCTGCATTGGTTCGATTCGGCGGAGAAGGTGAAGGCCGGGTACGACCGGCTCACGGTGGTGGGGATGAGCCTGCAGGGCCCCGATGAGGGCCGAACGCTCACACAGTTGCGGGCGGACGTGTTCGACGACCTCATCCTCAACGGGGTCACCGCGACAGGGGTCGGCAAGGGAATCCGCGGCTCGGTGCACGTGACCGTGCCGGTGATGACGCTGCTCGGCCACTCCGAAGAACCCGGGCACCTCGAGGGATACGGGCCGATCGACCCGGACACCGCCCGCGACATCGCGGCCCGAGCGCCCAGCTTCATCCGGATCCTGACCCACCCCGAGACTGAAGCGGTGCTCTCGGTCGGGCGCACCCGATATAAGGTGCCGAAAGAACTGCGACAATACCTGCAGGTGCGGGACGAGACCTGTCGGTACCCCGGGTGCCGCCGGGCCGCAACACAGTGCGAAATCGACCACACCCTCGACTGGCAGTTCGGCGGGCTGACGGAGCACGACAACCTCGCGCATCTGTGTCCGGCCGACCATGCGCTGAAGTCGGAGACCCGATGGACCTACGTGCACCTCCCGGACGGCACCCTGAAGTGGACCTCGCCGACCGGGCGCACGTTCATCAGCGAGCCGGCCACGATGATCCGTGCATCGAGGCGCACGCCGGCGAAGGCGGTAAAGCCGATGCGGCCGGGTGATTCGGGGGAACCGGCGCCGTTCTGAGCGCGTTGTGACGGCACGTCGGTGGGGTTTCGACGGGCTCGACCACCGGGTGGCTCAGCGGGTGGTGACGGTTCCGCCGAGGGACGCAACGGCGCGAACCAGCCGAGGGCCCGCGGCGAACCAGGCCACAAGCATCACGACCAGAGAGGCCGCGAAGATCCAGAAGCCGGTCCAGCCGTCGTCGCTCTGGGCGGCATACATATGGTTCAGGTTGCGGAGGGCGCCGGTGGCGAACACCAGCGTGACGTGGATCACGATGAAAGCGAGGAAGAAGACCATCACGCCCACGTGCACGGCCCTGGTCGGTCTCAGCGGGATCAGTGCGCCGAGTCGACGCGACGTGCAGAGCGGTGACAGACGGATGCCCGTGGCCAGGGCGAGCGGCGCGGCCACGAACACGATGCTGAAGTAGCTCAGGGTCTGAAGGGCGTTGTAGTTCACCCAGCCGTCGGTCACCGGCCAGTCCAGCGAGGCGTATTGGAGGGCGGCCGAGAGCGCGTTCGGGATGATGTCCCAGCTGACCGGGACGATGCGCACCCACTGGCCGGTGGCGAAGAGCAGCACGTAGAAGACGACTCCGTTGAGCACCCACAGGGCGTCGACCGTGAGGTGCAGCCAGACGTTGATGCCCATCCGGCGTGGGGCACGCCTGGTGCGGAGAAGGCCGGTGTTGCGCCGGGTCCAGAACATGCTCGGTCGCCCTGCCGAGCGGATCTGCCACCCTGACCGCACGATGAAGAGCAGGAAGAAGACGTTCAGGCCGTGCTGCCAGGCCAGCCATGCCGGGAAGCCGACGGGGGCCCAGACCGGCAGCGGCGAGGCACCCGGGAAGTCGACCAGGAACGCCTGCGTCGCGGGCAAGGCACGGATGCCCCGGGCAGCGAGCACGACGGCGGCCAGCAGGACGATCGCCAGTGGGATGGCCCACCAGAGCTTGGTCCAGGGGCCCAGCTTGGTCCAGGGGCTCCGGGCATACGGCATGGGTTGAGGCTTTCTAGTCAGTCGGAACACAGACGATGTCAGCGCCCGCTAATGAGCGGTCAGGCGAACCAGAGGGCGAGTTCGCGGTCGGCCGACTCGGGCGAGTCGGAGCCGTGCACGAGGTTTTGCTGCACCTTGGTGCCCCAGTCGCGACCGAAGTCACCACGGATGGTTCCGGGAGCGGCGGTGGTCGGATCGGTGGTGCCGGCCAGAGAGCGGAACCCCTCGATCACACGTTCGCCGGCGATGCGCAGCACGAAGATCGGGCCACTTTCCATGAACTCGACGAGAGGTTCGAAGAACGGCTTGCCCTGGTGCTCGGCATAGTGCTCGGCCAGGAGGGACCGGTCGGCCTGTACGAGCTTCGCGTCGACGAGGGAGTACCCCTTCTGCTCGATGCGGCGCAGGATCTCACCGGAGAGATTGCGGGCAACGCCATCCGGCTTGACCAATACAAGGGTTTCCTGGACCTGGGTGCTCATGATTTCTCTTTCTCGATGCTGTCGTTGTCGGGGAAGTTCTGGTTCTGGTTGTCGATCCGGGAGCCGGCGATCATGCAGTACGCCCACATGGCGGCGAACATGCCGCCGACGAAGAACATGGCCGGGTTGAGGAAGCCGGCGGCGACCATGATCAGCTGGAGGACCCAGCCTGCGACATAGGCCCATTCGAAACGGAGCAGGGCGAGCACGGCCACCATGGCCAGGCCCAGCGCTGCTCCCCCACCCAGGGCGAGCCAGGGTGGCAGCGCCTGCAGGCCGAAGATCACCAGGGCGGCGAGGGCCACCACGATGACCTCGAAGCCGAGCACGATGGTCGCGAGGGTGCGCTTGACCGAGCGCGGTGCGGGCGTCATTTCGCCAGCCATTCCCGGGCGTCGGCCAGGATGATGGCTTCGCCGACGAGGGTGATCGAACCGGTCACGATCACGGCCCGCTTCGGCGACTCGAGTGCCCAGTCCCGGGCGGAATCGACTGCCTGCGCGACGTCGTCGAACCGGATGGTGGTCTCCTCGCTGCCGACGCTGGCGACCAGGTCGGCGAGGTCGTCCACGCCGATCGCGCGCTCGGATTGCGACTGCGTGACATGGAACCGAACCACCTGGGGGGCCAGGGCGGCGATGATGCCGGTCGCGTCCTTGTCGGCGAGGATGCCCACCACGGCCACGATCTCGTCGAAATCGAAGTAGTCGGCCAGCGCCGTGCTGAGGGCGGCGGCGCCGTGGGGATTGTGCGCGGCATCCACCAGCACGGTCGGTGCGATGCCGACCAACTGCAGGCGTCCGGGCGAGGTGACCTGCGCGAGGCCCTCCTCGACCAGGTCGTGGGAAAGCGCCGTGGTGCCGGCCCCGAGGAAGGACTCGACGGCGGCTATCGCGACGGCCGCGTTCTGGGCCTGGTGCGTGCCGTACAACGGCAGGAACAGGTCGGAGTAGATGCCGGCGAGGCCGCGCACCGAGATGAGCTGCCCGCCCACGGCCACCTGGCTGCTGAGCAGCGCGAATTCCTCGCCCTCACCGGCGAGGGTCGACTCGGTGAGCTCGACGGCGCGTTCGAGTTCCGCCTGCGCGGCCTCGTCCTGCCGGGCCGAGACCACAGCGGCGGACGGTTTGATGATGCCGGCTTTGGTGCGCGCGATCTCGGCGATGGTGTCGCCGAGACGCAGGGTGTGGTCGAGGGCGATGGGCGTGAACACGGCCACCTGACCGTCGGCGACGTTGGTGGAGTCCCACTCGCCGCCCATGCCGACCTCGATCACGGCGACGTCGACGGGGGCGTCGGCGAAGCAGGCGTAGGCCAGCACGGTGAGCGCCTCGAAGAAGGTGAGCGCATCGTCGCCGGCGGCGGCGAGCTCCGCGTCGACCATGGCCAGGAAGGGTTGGATGTCGGCCCAGTTCGCGGCCAGGGCCTCATCGGTGATCGACTCGCCGTCGATCACGATGCGCTCGTTCAGCCGCACCAGGTGCGGGCTGGTCATCAGCCCCGTGCGCAGCCCGTAGGCGCGCACGATGCTCTCGGTGATCCGGCTCGTGCTGGTCTTGCCGTTGGTGCCGGTGATGTGGATGACCGGGTACACCGTCTGCGGGTCACCCAGCAGCTCCAGCGCCCGACGGGTCGGGGCCAACCGCGGCTTCGGCGCCCCCTCGCCCACCCGGGAGAGGAGTGCGGCGAAGACGGCATCCCCGGCCTCGCGACCGGCATCGGCAGGCTGACGCGACTTCTTCGACTCGGGCTTCTTGGAGTCGGGCTTCTTCGACTCGGGCTTCTTCGACTCGGGCTTTTTGGACTCGGGCTTCTTCGACTCGGGCTTCTTCGACTCGGGCTTCTTGGAGTCTGGCTTCTTCGACTCGGGCTTCTTGGAGTCTGGCTTCTTCGACTCGGGCTTCTTCGATTCAGACATGGACGAGTCCGTTCTCTCGGGCGACGGCGACCAGCACGGTCCCTCGGTTGGCGTACTGACCACCCTGGAAGAGTACGTAGTGCTCCACCGGGGCGCCGACCAGGCTCTGCAGCCACTCGGAAGGCAGGCCGTGCGCGAGGCTGTCCTCGGACACCTCCGTGGCCAGATGGGTCGCGAACCGCAGGGTCAGGGTCTCCGCGGCGACGTCGACGCCAGCCGCGAGGGCGAAGGTCTCGGCGTCCTCGGTGGAGTAGAAGACCAGATCCAGACGGATGCGGTCGCTCACCTCGAATCCGGCCGACTTGCGAGTGTCCTGCACGGCGCGGATCAGGTCACGGGCGAAGCCCTCCGCCTCGAGTTCGGGCGTGGTCTGCGTCTCGAGCAGCACGAAACCGCCGCCCGCCAGGAGGGCCAGGGCCGGGGCATCCGACGCCGCGTCGTCGACGACGGGGGAACCGTCGGCCGGGCCGGTCTGCAGCACGAGTTCGTACTCCCCTGCGACCAGCTCGATGCCGCCGGCGGTGACGACGTCGGCGGTCTCGCTCCAGTCGCCGGCGCGGGCGGCCTTGATGACCTGCTGCACCTGCTTGCCGAGGCGCGGGCCGGCGGCCCGGGCGTTCACGGTGAGCCGGGAGGTGATGCCGTAGGCGCTCGCGCTGTCGTCGGCCAGCTCGACCAGGCGCACGCTCTTGACGTTCAGCTCGTCGCGAAGGATGCCCTCGAACGGGGCCAGGGCCGCCGTGTCGACTGTGACCACGGTAAGGGTTGCCAGCGGCAGGCGCACGCGCAGACCGGCCTGCTTGCGCAGCGACAGCACGGTGGAGCTGATGGTGCGCACCTGGTCCATCGCCGTGACCAACACGGTGTCACCGGGGAACAGATCGGCGTCGGGCCAGTCGGTCAGGTGCACGCTGCGCCCACCGGTGAGGCCCTGCCAGATGCGCTCGGTGACGAGCGGGAGCATCGGGGCGGCCACCCGGGTCACGGTTTCGAGCACGGTGTAGAGCGTGTCGAAGGCCTCGTTCGCGGTGGTCGCGCCTGTCGAGCCCGAGCCCGAGCCGGAGCCCGAGACCGAGCTCCCGGCGCCGGCCCAGAACCGGTCTCGCGAGCGGCGCACGTACCAGTTGGTGAGCACGTCGGCGAAGTCCCGGAGCCGGGCGGTCGCCTGGGTGCTGTCGAGGGCCTCCAGGTCGGCCGTGACCTCCACGATCAGGTCGCGGGTCTTGGCCAGCAGGTAGCGGTCGAGCACGTCGGTGGAGTCGGTGCGCCAGGTGGCGTCGTAGCCCTTCTCACCGGACGCGTTGGCGTAGAGCGAGAAGAAGTACCAGGTGCTCCAGAGCGGGAGCATGACTTGGCGGGCACCCTCGCGGATGCCCTCCTCGGTGACGATCAGGTTGCCGCCGCGCAGCACGGAGGAGCTCATCAGGAACCAGCGCATGGCATCCGAACCGTCCCGATCGAATACCTCGTTCACATCGGGGTAGTTGCGCAGCGACTTGGACATCTTCTGCCCGTCGTTGCCGAGCACGATGCCGTGGCTGACCACGTTCTTGAAGGCGGGGCGGTCGAACAGGGCGGTGGAGAGCGTGTGCAGCATGTAGAACCAGCCGCGGGTCTGCCCGATGTACTCCACGATGAAGTCGGCCGGGTTGTGGCTGTCGAACCAGTCGGCGTTCTCGAACGGGTAGTGCACCTGCGCGAACGGCATCGACCCGGAGTCGAACCAGACGTCGAGCACATCCGTGATCCGCCGCATGGTGGACTGGCCCGTGGGGTCGTCGGGGTTCGGGCGGGTGAGCGCGTCGATGTAGGGGCGGTGCAGGTCGGTGGGGCGCACGCCGAAGTCGGCCTCGAGCTCGTCGAGGGAGCCGTAGACGTCGATGCGCGGGTAATCGGGGTTGTCGCTCTTCCAGACCGGGATCGGCGAGCCCCAGTACCGGTTGCGGCTGATCGACCAGTCGCGGGCGTTGCCGATCCACTTGCCGAACTGGCCGTCCTTGACGTTCTCCGGCACCCAGTTGATCTCCTGGTTGAGGTCCACCAGTCGGCCACGGAAGTCGGTGACACGCACGAACCAGCTCGACACGGCCTTGTAGATCAGCGGGTTGCGGCAGCGCCAGCAGTGCGGGTAGGAGTGCTCGTAGCTGGCCTGTCGAAGCAGGCGGCCCTCGTTCTTGAGCAGCTGGGTGAGCGGCTTGTTCGCGTCGCTCCAGAGCTGGCCGGCGACCTCGGGCACGTCGGCGAGGAACTTGCCGCCCGCGTCGAGCGAGATGATCACCGGGATGCCGGCGGCCTCGCAGAGCTTCTGGTCCTCCTCACCGTAGGCGGGCGCCTGGTGCACGATGCCGGTGCCGTCGGCGGTGGTGACGTAGTCGGCCACGACGATCGTCCAGGCGTTCTGGGTACCCCAGACCGCGGTGTCGGCGTAGTAGTCGAAGAGGCGGTCGTAGCTGACGCCCTCGAGGGCGGTGCCGAGAACGGTGCGAGAGATCGCCGCGGTGGCGTCCGCCGCCGAGTCGTAGCCGAGGTCCTTGGCGTAGTTGCCGACCAGGTCGATCGCGATCAGGTATTCGGCGCCGAGAACCTCGGTGGAGGCGACGGATGCCGCGGCATCCGTCCCGGGAACGGACTCCCGCAGCACCGTCGCGTCCGGGGTGCCGTTCGGCCCGGCCGGCACGACGGCGTAGACGATCTCGGGGCCCACGGCGAGCGCCAGGTTCGTCGGGAGTGTCCAGGGGGTGGTCGTCCAGGCCAGGGCGCGCACGGCGGTCAGCCCCAGGGCTTCGGCCTTGGCGCCGACGAGCGGGAACGTGACCGTGACGGTCTGGTCCTGGCGCATCTTGTAGACGTCGTCGTCCATGCGCAGTTCGTGGTTGGACAGCGGCGTCTGGTCGCGCCAGCAGTACGGCAGCACCCGGTAGCCCTCATAGGCCAGACCCTTGTCGTGCAGCCGTTTGAAGGCCCAGATCACGGATTCCATGAAGGTGATGTCGAGCGTCTTGTAGTCGTTCTCGAAGTCGACCCAGCGCGCCTGGCGGGTGACGTACTCCTCCCAGACCTTGGTGTACTTGAGCACGGAGCTACGGGCGACGGCGTTGAAGGCGCCGATGCCCATCTTCTCGATCTCGCTCTTGTCGGTGATGCCCAGCTCGCGTTCGGCTTCCAGTTCGGCCGGTAGGCCGTGGGTGTCCCAGCCGAAGCGGCGGTGCACCTGCTTGCCACGCATGGTCTGGAACCGCGGGAACAGGTCCTTCGCGTATCCGGTCAGCAGGTGGCCGTAGTGGGGCAGGCCGTTGGCGAACGGCGGGCCGTCGTAGAAGACCCACTCGGGGGCATCCGCCCGGTTGTCGATCGACGCCTGGAAGGTGCCGTCGTTCTTCCAGAACGCGAGCACGTCGGTTTCGATCTGGGGGAAGTTCGGCGAGGGCACGATGCCGCCGGGCTGGGCGGGGGAACCGGACTGCTGGCCTTTGGGGTACGTCATGTCTCTCCTGGACGAGTCGGGCAGGCTCTGTCGTTCACAGATCTGCCCCTGTTCCACGAGGACGCCGACTCCGAACGGGATTCGCCGCGGTACCACCTCGCTTGTCTCTCGAAGCCGAAGCCCTGGGAAACCGCTTGTTCTGAGGCTGTGACGGGCCCGACCCGTTCGGTTCTACTGGGAACCGCCGCGAAGCGGTTGCCGTTCTTCCGAAGACTCACCGGTGATGGCCGGATCACAGTCATGCTGTTCGATTCTACCCTGCGTCCGGCCCCGGGCGTGCAGGGAGCGGTACCCCATGCAGACGGGCGCGATGGCCGCGCCCACGTAGGGTTCCAGCGCTCCGCGGGTGACCCCGGCACGCGCCCAGACCCCGGCGGCGGCGGCCGCGGCCCCGAGCACGGCCATCGCGAAGGCCCGGCTGGAGAGCTGGTCGGTCGAGCCGCCTCGCGCTCCGACGAAGCGGGTGACCAGGGTCACCTGGGCCATGAACCGGGACAGGGCGGATGCCTCCAGCTCGCCGGTCGTGCCCATCAGCTCGTACTGGGTGAGCGCCCAGGGCACCTGCCCCGGCCCGAACGCGGCAGAGACCTGCAGCAGCGCCCGCTCCACGGCATCCACGGCCTCCGCCGGCCCGGCTGCGGCGGCGCACTGGTCGAGGGCGGCCGGCAACGTCGCCAGGCCCGCGTCGACGTCGACCCAGAGCAGGTCACTCTTGGCCGTGAAGTAGTTGAAGAAGGTGGCCCGGCTGACGCCCGCGCGGCAGGTGATCTGAAAGATCGTGGTGCCCGCATACGTCTGCTCGAGGAAAAGCTCGGCGGACGCCTCCTCGAGCATCGCCCGCGAGGATCCGCGGGGCCGGCCGGCCCGCTTCGGTTCGGGATCAGGCATGCCGCTCCTGTGTTCTACGATGGGACAGGTCCATCTCGTTTGTGGACCGAGTCCAACAATTGCACACTCGGCCCATCGGGCGCCGCGGAAAGAGACCCACCATGCACACTTCGGGGCATACCCAGCGCGCATCGCGCACCCTGACCGGGCTGGTCGGCCTCGTCGCCACCGGCATCCTGCTCGCCGGCTGCGCCACTGCCGAGTCCCCTGAAGCCACCGAGCCCGTCTCCGGTGGCACGCTGACCTACGCGTCCGGCGACGCCGAGCCCACCTGCCTGGACCCGCACGTGGGCGGCAACTACCCGCAGGCCCTGGTCAGCACGCAGTACCTCGAGTCGCTCGTCTCCCGGGACGAGGACGGCACGATCATCCCCTGGCTGGCCGATTCGTGGACCGAGAGCGCCGACGGGCTGGCCTGGGACTTCACGCTCGCCGCCGACGTGAGCTTTACCGACGGCACCCCGCTCGACGCCGCCGCCGTGCAGGCGAACATCGCGCACATCCAGGACCCCGAGACGGGCTCGTCGACCGGCTACCTGGCCCTAGCTAAGGTCACCGGCACCGAGGCGGTCTCCACCAACGTCGTGCGCCTCGTGCTGAGCGAACCCGACAGCGCCCTGCTCGAATCACTCTCCCAGCCGTGGTTGGCGATCGAATCTCCCACCGCGTTGGCCCGCAGCCAGGACGAGAACTGCGCCGCTCCGGTCGGGACCGGTCCGTTCCAGGTCGAGAAGTGGGTGCAGCAGGAATCGATCACCCTGGTGCGGAACAAGAACTACAGCTCCCCGCCCGAGGATGCCGGGCACACAGGGCCGGCCTACCTCGACTCCATCGTCTGGCGCTTCATCCCCGACTCAGCTTCCCGCTACGCGGCCCTGCAGTCCGGCGACGCCGACGTGATCGACAACATTCAGCCCGACACCATCGTGCAGGCCGAGAAGAGCGACACCATTGTGCACCTCGACGCCCCGCGCCCGGGCGCCTCGAACCGGATCGAGCTGAACTCCGGCCGCGCACCGTTCGACGACCCGCTCGTGCGGGAGGCGTTCATCCGCTCGGCGAACGTCGACGACGCCGTCACGAGCCTGTTCCACGGCACGGCCGAACGCTCGTACTCCGCCCTCTCCAGCGCCGAACCGCTCGCCGTGTCAGGCCCCGACCTGTTCGACTACGACCCCGCGGCCGCCTCGGACCTGCTCGATTCCGCCGGCTGGACCGAGCGAGACTCGGACGGCTACCTGGTTAAGGACGGCGAGCGCCTCACGGTCGACTTCCCGGTGAGCACGAACCAGTCCATCCCGGCGGAGCAGTCCCTGTTCGAGCAGATCCAGGCCACCGCGAAAGAGACCGGCTTCGAGGTCGTGCTCAGCCCGATGGACCTCTCCAGCTGGTACACCGCGCTAGGCGAGAACGACTACGACGCCGTCAGCGCCCCGTACACGAAGGTCGGACCCGACGTTCTGCGCATCCTGTTCCACTCCGACGGCATCATCCCTGCACCCAGCGGATACTTCGCCAATCACGCCCAGGTGAATGACCCGGCCATCGACGCCCTGCTCACCCAGGCCGGCCAGGTGACGGATGCCGAGGAACGCGCCGCCCTCTACGCCGACGCGCAGAACATGGTGCTCGAGGGCTTCTACATCCTGCCGCTCTTCGACCAGCAGAACCACTACCTGCTCGGCACCGACGTGGTGGGCGCGCGGGCGCTGCCGACCGTGTCGACGCCCACGTTCTACGATGCGTGGCTGAAGTAGGCCGCGCCGCGCCGGTCGTCCGGACGGCCCGGGTCGTCCTGGGCCGCCTGGGCGGCGCTGTCTTCGTACTCTGGATGGTGGCCACGCTGACCTTCTTCGCTATCCGCCTGATCCCCGGCGACCCGGCCGAGGCCATCCTGGGTGGCCCCGGCTCGCAGACCTCTCCGGAGGCGCTCGCCGCGGTCCGGGCGGAATACGGGCTCGACCAGCCCGTGTTCGTGCAGTACCTGGCGCAGCTGGCACGCCTGGCCACCGGGGACCTGGGCCGCTCGTACTCCCTGAACCAGGACGTCGCGCCGCTCCTGCTCGGCCAGCTCGGCGGCACCCTGTTGCTGGCCGTGCTCGCCCTCGCCGTGGCCTGGCTGCTCGCCCTCGGGCTGGCCACCTGGTCCACCCGCGGCGGGCGGTTCGCCTGGTACCTGGGGTCCGGGCTGGAGATCGTGGCCGCCGCGCTCCCCCACTTCTGGCTGGCGACGGTGCTGATCGTGCTGTTCAGCGTCTGGCTGGGCTGGCTGCCGCCGATCAGCACCTCCGGGGTGTCCGGGCTGGTGCTGCCGGTGCTGACCCTCGCCGTGCCTCTCGCCGGTTTCCTCGGCCAGATCATGCGGGAGTCGCTGCTCACGGCGCTGGAGTCCCCATTCGTGCTCTCCGCCCGCGCCCGCGGCGAGGGCGAACGCGGGGTGCGCTGGGTGCACGTCATCCGGCACGCGTCGCTGCCGGCGATCAGCCTCTCCGGCTGGGCCTTCGGCTCCCTGATCAGCGGGGCCGTGGTGGTCGAGACCATTTTCGCCCGGCCGGGCCTGGGGCGCACGCTGCTGACCGCGGTGACCGTGCGCGACGTCCCGGTCGTGGTCGGCGCGGTGCTGATCGTGGCCGTCGGGTACATCCTGATGACCCTGCTCACCGACCTGGCCCAGCGCATCGCCGACCCTCGGTTGCGGGCGCGATGAGCGACCTCGAGATCCAGGCCGGGCTGGGCCGGGCGCCGCGAGCGCCCAGGACTGCGCGTGCGTCCCGCCGGTTCGGCGTGGCCGAGGTTCTGGCCGGCCTGTTCGCCCTGTTCCTGGTCACGGCGGCGCTGTTCCCCACGCTCGTGGCCCCCGGCGACCCGCTCGGGATCGACCCGCTGTCGGCGTTCCAGACCCCCTCACCCGCACACTGGTTCGGCACCGACGAATCCGGCCGGGACATCTATACGCGGGTCAGCCACGGCACCGGCAGCTCCCTGCTGATCGGCACCCTCGCCACCCTGATCGGACTCGGCCTGGGACTCGTGCTCGGCACCCTGGCCGGCATGCTCGGCCCCGTCGTCGACTTCACCGTGAACCGGTTCCTCGAGGTGCTGTTCGCGTTTCCCGGGCTGCTGCTGGCCCTGCTCTTCATCCTGATCTTCGGGCCGGGCGTTGCCACGGCGACCGTCGCCGTGGGTCTGGCGACCGCGCCCGGCTATGCCCGCATCATCCGTGGCCAGCTGCTGTCCGTACGGTCCTCGGCCTTCGTCGAGGCGGCGACCGTGCTCGGGCGCAGCCCGGGGCAACTCCTGGTGCGGCACATCCTGCCCAACACCCTCGCTCCGCTGTTCGTGCTCGGCACGCTCGGCATCGGCCAGGCCATCGTCTGGGCGTCGGCGCTGAGCTACCTGGGCCTGGGCGCGGCGCCGCCCGCCGCGGAGTGGGGCGCGATGCTTTCCGCCGGGCGCACCTACATCGGGTCAGCCTGGTGGATGAGCTTCTTTCCCGGGCTCTTCATCGTGCTGACGGCGGTATCGGCTACGGCGCTCGGCCGCGGCATCGAGCGACGGATGAGGCACGCATGAGCGGCGAGCTGGGCGTGGGCCTGGGCGGCCTGGGCTCTCCCGAGGCCGCTGGCGTGACCGACGCGACGGCGGTACGGGTGCGGAACCTCGTGGTGGGCTTCGGGCCGCAGGGTGACGCCGACCCGGTGCTGAACGGAGTCTCGTTCGAGGTGGCCCCCGGCGAATGCCTGGCCATCGTGGGCGGGTCCGGCTCGGGCAAGAGCGTCACCGCGCGCAGCCTGCTCGGCCTGGCCGGTGACACGGCCTGGGTGCGCGCCGACGAGCTGAGCCTCGCGGGCTCCGATGTGCGCGGGCTCTCCGAGCAGCACTGGCGCCGACGGCGCGGCCGCGACGTCGGTCTGGTGCTGCAGGATGCCCTCGTGTCGCTGGACCCGCTGCGCCCGGTGGGCCGGGAGATCGCCGACTCACTGAGGCTGCACACCCGCCTCGGCGCCGCAGCTCGGCACGCTCGGGTGCTCGAGGTGCTGCACCAGGTGGGTCTGCCCGACGCCGCCAACCAAATGCGGAAACGCTCCGGTGAGCTCTCCGGCGGCCAACGCCAACGGGCCCTGATCGCGGCCGCGATCGCGCTGGACCCGCCGTTGCTGATCGCCGACGAGCCCACGACGGCGCTCGACGTCACCGTGCAGGCGCAGATCCTCGCGCTGCTGGCGAGCCTGAAACGCGCCGGCACCGGCATCCTGCTGATCAGCCACGACCTGGCCGTCGTCGGCCGCATCGCCGACCGGATCGCCGTGCTGAGCGAGGGACACATCGTCGAGCAGGGACCGGCGCAGGAAGTGCTGACCCGGCCGGAGCATCCGGTCACCCGGCAGATGCTCGCCGCGATCCCGGTCGACAAGCCGCGCGGGCTGCGGTTGAGCCCGCGGGCCGCTGCTCCGGTGCCACCTGCGTCCACTTCGTCGGCCTTCGCCTCGCCTGCCCCGCCGGCCTTCGTTTCACCTGCCCCGCCTGCCTTCGTTTCACCTGCCCCGCCGGCCTTCGCCGACCATGCCGACCGCGCCGCTAACCGCGACATCGTGCTGGAGGCCGCCGGACTGGTCAAGCGCTTCACCCGGCCCGACGGGAGCGAGCAGCTTGCGGTCGACGGGGTATCGTTTCGGCTCGAGCGCGGCACGACGCTCGGCATCGTGGGCGAATCCGGCTCCGGCAAGACCACGACGGCCCGCCTCGTGCTGGCGCTGACCCGGCCCGACGCCGGCGAGGTGCGGGTGCTCGGGCAGCCGTTCAGCGCCGCCGCGGAGAAGCAGCGCCGGCTCCTGCGACCCCGGCTCGGTGCGGTCTACCAGGATGCGCTCAGCTCCTTCGATCCCCGGCTGAGCGTCGAGCAGGTGTTGCGGGACGCGGTCGGCGGCGCGGCCGGGCGCGGCCGGCGCGGCGGCGCACCCGGCTCTGGCGACACCTCCGGCTCTGGAGGCTCTGCACCGACTGCCGCGTCGACTACCGCCTCAGCAACGGCTGCCGACCGGCTGCGCGTGCTGGAGCTGCTCGACGCGGTGGGTCTGCCGCCGGGGCTGCTGGGCCGCCGACCGCTCTCACTCTCCGGCGGGCAGCGGCAGCGGGTGAGCATCGCCCGAGCGCTGGCCTCCGACCCGCAGATCCTGATCTGCGACGAGCCCGTGTCCTCGCTCGACGTGACCGTGCAGGCCCAGGTACTCGACCTGCTCGACGATCTGCAGCGCGAACTGGGCCTCAGCCTGCTGTTCATCTCCCACGACCTCGGGGTGATCCAGCACGTGAGCGACCAGGTCGCCGTGATGCTGGATGGCCGCATCGTCGAGACCGGTGCCGCGGCCCGGGTCTTCGCCGCCCCGCAGCATCCGTACACGCAGGCCCTGCTCGGGGCGGTCCCCCGGCTCGGATTCTGACCCTGGGGCGACTCCGTCCCGAACGAATTCGACGGAGATTCTGCCCAAAACGTCCCGTTCGGGCCTGAAAACCGGCTCCCAGAGCAAAATCTCCGTCGAATTGGTGGGGCCATCGCCTGAATCGACCGCCCCCTGACGGGGGCTCCCCCTCCTAGTCGGCGTGCGGCACCATCGGCGGCTCGGCTTCGCCGCGCCACGCCTCGACGCCCTCCTTGATCGCGAACCCGGCGATCGCCAGGGCGGCCAGCGAGTCGGCCCAGGCCCAACCGAGGAGCGCGTTGGCTGCCAGCCCGAGCAGCATCGACCCCGACAGCCACGCGCAGAGCAGCAGCTGTCGGGCGTCGGCGATCACGCTGGCACTGCCGAGTTCGGCGCCGGTCCGGCGCTCCACGCCGGCCACCGCGGGCATGATCACCAGGCTCAGACAGGCGATGACAATCCCCAGCGGGCTGGGCGCGGCCTCGACAACGCCGGCGAAGCTCAGGCCGGCGGCCAGGATCACGTACCCGGCGAGGGCGAAGAACGCGATCGCGATGGCGCGGAGGGCCGGTTTCTGCCAGCGGTCCGGATCGCGACGGGAGAACTGCCACGCGATGACCGCGGCGGAGAGCACCTCGATCACGGAGTCCAGGCCGAAAGCGATCAGGGCCGTCGAGGATGCCGCGGCGCCCGCCACGACCGAGGCGACGGCCTCGAGCACGTTGTAGCCGATCGTGAAACCCACGATCCAGCGCACCGTACGGCGCAGCACCGTGCGACGGGCCTCGGACAGCGTACCCGGGTCATCCATGGCACCCCTTCCCGCTCCAATCCTGCCACTCACGGCGAGGCCCGGCCGGGCGCTGCAGGCCCGGCACCGAACGGGCGCTGCAGGCCCGGCGACGGCCGGAGTCGGTGGACGACGGGGCATCCGGTAAGTTGGGTGAGGCCCAATATTCAGGTACCTCACCACCGACACGGTGCCGCACAGATCGAATCGGAGAAACATGACCGCCGCCAGCGTTCCGGAAAAACCGGCCCTCGAGGGCCTCGAAACCAAGTGGGGCGACTCCTGGGAAGAGGCCCGCACCTACCGTTTCGACCGTGACTCGGCCACGCGGGAGCGCATCTTCTCCATCGACACCCCGCCGCCGACCGCCTCCGGCTCGCTGCACATCGGCCACGTCTTCTCCTACACGCACACGGATGTCATCGCCCGCTTCGAGCGGATGCGCGGCAAGAGCGTCTTCTACCCGATGGGCTGGGACGACAACGGCCTGCCCACCGAGCGACGCGTGCAGAACTACTACGGCGTGCGCTGCGACCCGTCGCTGCCCTACGTCGACGACTTCACCGCCCCGTTCGAGGGCGGCGACGGCAAGAGCACCAAGGCCGCCGACCAGCTGCCGATCAGCCGCCGCAACTTCATCGAGCTGTGCGAACGCCTTACCATCGAGGACGAGAAGCAGTTCGAGGCCGTCTGGCGCATGCTGGGCCTCAGCGTCGACTGGACCCAGACCTACCGCACCATCGGCAACGATTCCCTGGTCACCTCCCAGTCCGCGTTCATCGGCAACGTCGAGCGCGGCGAGGCCTACCAGGCCATGGCCCCCACCCTCTGGGACGTCACCTTCCGCACCGCGGTCGCCCAGGCCGAGCTCGAAGACAAGGAGATGCCGGCGTCCTACCACCGGGTCGCCTTCGCCCAGCCCGACGGCGGTTCCATCGAGATCGAGACCACCCGCCCGGAGCTGCTGCCGGCCTGTGTGGCCCTCGTGGCGCATCCGGACGATGAGCGCTACAAGGCGCTGTTCGGCACGACCGTGCGCACCCCCCTCTTCGACGTGGAGGTGCCGATCCTGGCCCACCACCTCGCGCAGAAGGACAAGGGCAGCGGAATCGCCATGATCTGCACGTTCGGTGATGTGACCGACGTGATCTGGTGGCGTGAACTCGACCTGCCCAACCGCGCAATCATGGGCTTCGACGGCCGCATCATCGCCGAGGTGCCAGGCGCCATCACCAGCGCGGCGGGACAGGCCGCGTACGCGCAGCTGGCCGGCAAGACCGTCTTCTCCGCCAAAGCGGCCGTGGTCGACCTGCTCCGCACCAGCGGCGACCTGATCGGCGAGCCCCGAGCGATCGTGCACCCGGTCAAGTTCTTCGAGAAAGGCGACAAACCGCTCGAGATCGTGTCGACCCGGCAGTGGTACATCCGCAACGGCGCACGAGACGAGAAACTACGCGCCCGCCTGATCACACACGGCACCGATCTGCAGTGGCACCCTGAGTTCATGCGCGTACGCTACGAGAACTGGGTCAACGGCCTCACCGGCGATTGGCTCGTCTCCCGCCAACGCTTCTTCGGCGTTCCACTGCCGATCTGGTACCCGCTGGATGCCGACGCGAACCCGCTCTTCGACCAGCCCATCGTCGCCACCCGCGACCTGCTCCCGGTCGACCCGTCCTCCGACACCGCCCCCGGCTACGCGGCCGAGCAGCGCGGCCAGGCGAACGGCTTCGTCGGCGAGGTCGACGTGATGGACACCTGGGCGACCTCCTCCCTGACCCCGCAGCTGGCGGGCGGCTGGGACCGGGACCCCGAACTGTTCGACCTCGTCTACCCCTACTCGCTGCGCCCGCAGGGCCAGGACATCATCCGCACCTGGCTGTTCTCCACCCTGCTGCGCGCCGAGCTGGAGCACGGCGTCTCGCCGTGGCAGCACGCGGCCCTGTCCGGCTTCATCGTCGACCCCGACCGCAAGAAGATGTCCAAGTCCAAGGGCAATGTGGTCACCCCGGCGGACATGCTCGAGCAGCACGGATCGGATGCCGTGCGCTACTGGGCCGCGTCGTCCCGCCTCGGCACCGACGCCGCCTTCGACCCCAAGAACCCGACCCAGATCAAAATCGGCCGTCGCCTGGCGATCAAGATCCTGAATGCGTCGAAGTTCATCCTGGCTTTCGACGGCGCCGCCGACGCGCCGGTGACCGAGTCGCTCGACCAGAGCATGCTCGCCCGGCTCAGCGTCGTCGTCGGCCAGGCCACCGCCGCCTTCGAGGGCTACGACCACGCCCGTGCGCTGGAACTCACCGAGAGTTTCTTCTGGACGTTCTGCGACGACTACCTCGAACTAGTCAAGGAGCGCGCCTACGGCGAGGCGGGCGCCGGACAAGCCTCGGCCGTCGCCGGCCTGCGCACCGCGCTGGCCACCCTGCTGCGACTCTTCGCCCCGTTCGTGCCGTTCGCGACCGAGGAGGCCTGGTCGTGGTCCAACGAGGAGTCGATCCATCGTGCCGCCTGGCCCGTGCAGAGCGAGCTCGGCGGAGGGCATGGCGGCAACGTCGCCCTGCTGGACCTGTCCAGCCGAGCGCTCACCGGCATCCGCCGCGCGAAGACCGATGCCAAGGCCTCCCAGAAATCAGCCGTAGTTTCTGCTGTAATTAGCGGTACCGCTGCAGAGATTGCCCTGCTCAGGCAGGCTGCGGCCGATCTGAGGGCCGTTGGTCGCATCTCGGAGTTGGTTTTTATTGAAGGCAGCGAATTGGCTGTCACTGACATCGTGCTCGCCACGGTGCCAGAGAACTAGGAGAACCGAATGTCAATCAAGGTACGCGCGCTCGGCGACAAGGACTTCTTCTCGTGGCTGGGACTCTTCGAGGGTTACAGCGAGTTCTACAAAAGCGAACTCACTGATCAGAAAGCGCTCCAGGTCTGGAGCTGGATCATCGACAAGAATGAGTCGCTGGCCGGCGCCGTCGCGGTCGACGACGACGGCCAGTTCGTCGGCTTCGCCCACTACCGCGAGGTTCCGAGCACCCTGACCGCCACCCGCGGCCTATTCCTGGATGACCTGTTCGTGTCGCCGGAGTCCCGCAGTGCCGGCGTCGGCCGGGCCCTGATCGAGTTCGCCAAAGAGTACGCCGCGCAGCACCGTCTCACCACCGTTCAGTGGCTGACCGCCGCCGACAACGAGTCCGCGCAGCGCCTGTACGACGATGTGGCCACCCGCACGGACTGGGTCACCTACGAGATCGAGCTGTAAATGAAGATGGGAACCCGCTGGCCGCTGGGTCACCCGGCGCCGGCCGGACTGCCCCACGTCGTGGAGATCGCCATCCGTGCGGTCGAGGAGGAGCTCACCGCGCTGGCGGAGGAGTCTAATGCCTGGCGGTGGACGCTGACCTGGCTCGAGGGCAGCCCCGTTCTCGAACTCGACGACGGCACGGTCATCCGGTACGACAAGGCTGAGGACAGCGCAACGATCACACAGCCGTCGATTGCGCTCGACGACGAGGACGACTGGATCTAGCCGCTCTCGGCCCGGGATCTCCGGGCGACGATCTCGCCGTGCGGCATGCCGAACCAGCCATCGGGATCGCCGGCCCACTGCAGCCAGGCGGCCTGCATCATCCGCAGGTCGGCGAGGTCGGCCGTGCCCACCTCGATGGCGTGCGCCGCGAAGTCGGACTCGATGACCCGCACGGCCCAAGACTGCCCCCACCACTCGCGTTCGACATCCGAGGCGAAGCACCAGATGGATGCCGAACTCGTCACGTCCGTGAACCCCGCCTGGTGCGCCCAGGCCTTGAGCGAGCGACCGGCGTCGGGGTCGCC
The DNA here is from genome assembly GCF_004564305.1 of Cryobacterium sp. TMT3-29-2. Taxonomy (NCBI): domain Bacteria; kingdom Bacillati; phylum Actinomycetota; class Actinomycetes; order Micrococcales; family Microbacteriaceae; genus Cryobacterium; species Cryobacterium sp. TMT3-29-2. Next base: position 11,736 of record NZ_SOGK01000052.1, on the reverse strand, counting down.
GCCGTTCCAGTAGTGCACGTCGCGGACGGCACTCTCCCACATGTGCAGGCCCTGCAGCTTCGGGTGGTACATCACTCCCCCGGAATCGACGTCGCGGACGGCGAGGATCCCGCCCGGTTTCAGCACGCGCAAGAACTCCCGCAAGGCGGCCACGGGGTTGGCGAGGTGCTGGAGCACCTGATGCGCGTGCACGACGTCGAAGCTCGCGTCGCCGAACTCCAGCGCGTAGGCGTCCCCCACCCGGAACGCCACGTTCCGCACACCCTCGTCGAAGGCCAGTCCGGCCGCACGCCGCACGACCTGCTCCGACGCATCGATGCCGGTGACCCGCCCGGGATACAACCGACGGGCCAGGTCGACCGTGATCGTGCCCGGGCCGCAGCCCACGTCCAGCAGGGTCAGGCCGGCGTCCAGGTGCGGGATCAGGTAGGCCGCGGAGTTCGCCACCGTGCGCCAGGTGTGCGAGCGCAGCACGCTCTCGTGGTGCCCATGAGTGTACTGCTCCCGGGGTGCGGTCTCGGGGCGTGCCGGCTCGTCGATCATGAACCGATCCTAGGCGCGGCCGGGAACACTCCGACAGGTCAAATATGGCTGTGACAGGGTGAAGAAATGAACCCCTTCGCCAGCACCAGCACACTTCCGTTCGAGCTGCCCCCGTTCGCGCTGATTGCGGAGGAGCACTACCGGCCGGCGTTCCTGGACGGCATGGCCGAGCAACTCGCCGAGATCGCGGCGATCTGCGCGAGCACGGATGCCCCCACCTTCGACAACACCATGGTCCCACTCGAGCGCAGCGGGCAGCTGCTCACCCGGGTGGCCGAGGTGTTCTTCAACCGGAGTTCGTCAGACTCCGACGACTTCACCAACGCCCTCGAGGAGGAACTGGCCCCGCTCCTCGCGGCGCATGCGGACGCCATCCGTCTGGACCCGGCCCTTTTTCGTCGGATCGCCGCCCTGCACGAGCGGCGCGGCCTTCTGGACCTGGAATCGGAGGCACGCTACCTGGTCGAACGGTACTTCACCGAGTTCACCCTCGCAGGCGCCGGCCTCGCCGACGACGACAAGGCCCGGCTGCGCGACTACAACAAGAGACTCTCCACGGTCACCACCCGGTTCGAGAAGAACCTGCTCGCCGACACCAACGATCTCGCGCTGGTGCTCGACGACGCGAGCGAGCTGGACGGCCTCACCCCCGGCCAAACCTCCGCCACGGCCGAGGCGGCCACGGAGCGCGGCCTGGACGGCCGGTACGTGATCACCCTGGTGCTGCCGACCTCGCACCCCTACCTGGCGCAGCTGACCAACCGGGGCGTGCGGGAGCGGCTGCTGGCGGCCTCGCGGGCCCGCGGAATCCGTGGCGGGCAGTTCGACAACCGTGACCTGGTGCTGGAGATCGCCCGGCTGCGTGCCGAGCGCGCCCAGCTGCTCGGATTCGACAGTCACGCGGCCGCCGTGACCGCGGACCAAACAGCGAAGACCCCGCAGGCGGTCGCCGATATGCTCGGGCGCCTCGCCCCGGCCGCGGCCCGGAACGCGCGCGCCGAGCAGGCAGACCTGCAGGCGCAGATCGATGCGGAGGGCGGGGGCTTCGAACTCGCCGCCTGGGACTGGGCCTTTTACACCGAGAAGGTGCGGCGGGCCCGCTACAACGTGGACACCGCGGCCATGCGCCCATACTTTGAGTTCGAACGGGTGCTGCAGGACGGCGTGTTCTACGCGGCCAACCTGCTCTACGGCGTCACTTTCACCGAACGTACGGACCTCGTCGCCTGGCACCCGGGGGCGCGCGTGTTCGAGGTCGCCGAGGCCGATGGCTCCCCCGTGGGCCTCTACATCATCGACGTCTACACCCGGGACTCCAAGCGGGGCGGCGCCTGGATGAACGCTCTCGGCTCCCAGTCCACGCTGCTCGGCACCCCGAGGATCGTCTGCAACAACCTGAACGTGCCCCGGCCGGCCGCGGGTGAGCCCACGCTGCTCAGCTTCGATGAGGTCGTCACCCTGTTTCACGAATTCGGGCACGCACTGCACGGCCTGTTCGCGCGGGTCACCTTCCCGAAGTTCGCCGGCACCAATGTGTACCGCGACTTCGTCGAGTTCCCCAGCCAGGTCAACGAGATGTGGATGCTGTGGCCCGAGGTCCTCGCGAACTACGCCCGGCACCACGCGACCGGTGACCCCATGCCCCAGGACCTCGTCGACCGAATCCAAGCCTCGTCCACCTTCAACGAGGGCTTCTCCACCAGCGAGTACCTCGCAGCGGCCCTGCTCGACCAGGCCTGGCACCGCATCGGCGCCGACGACGTGGTAACGGATGTCGCCGCGTTCGAGGCATCCGCCCTCGCCGCCGCGGGCCTCGACAACCCCGTCGTGCCGACCCGGTATGCCAGTACTTACTTCGCCCACACCTTCGCGGGCGGCTACGACGCCGGCTACTACTCCTACATCTGGAGCGAGGTGCTCGACGCGGACACCGGCGAGTGGTTCGCGGAGAACGGCGGGCTCACCCGGGCCAACGGCGACCGGTTCCGGTCCCGGCTGCTCGGCGTGGGCGGCAGCACCGAGCCGCTCGCGGCCTACCGCGACTTCCGTGGCCGCGACGCCTCGATGCAGCCGCTGCTCGACCGCCGCGGCCTGAACTAGCGCCTCCGCCGGACCCAGCGCCGCCCGGTCCCGAGCGGCACTCCAACGCCCCTGCCCTGAACCACATCGACGGAGATTTTACGGTTCGAGGCCGGTTTCGGGCCGATTTGCTCCCATTTTGGCAAAATCTCCGTCGACTTCGTCAGGGACACCCGACGGGCTGTGAGCGAGACCGGCCGGAGGGCATCCCGCCGAGCCAGAGCATCACCACACCGCCGACGGTGATGGCCCGCCCCAGCGCCGGCCAGAGTCCAGAGTCCAAAGTCCAGAGAGCACGATCAGAGCACCGCAGACCAGGAATGCGCCGGCGGCGGCGCCGAAGTCGCCCATGGTCTGCCCGGCGGCCACGAGAAGCGCCGCCCCGGGGGGGGTGGACCAGGCGAAGGAGATCGGCATCTTGAAATACCACGGCAGCATCACACAGGTGATGCCCACCAGCAGGCAGAGCGCCAGCAGGCCGGATGCCGCCTGATCGTCGGTCGCGCCCACGGCCTGTAGTCCGGCGATGACGAGCACGAAAGAACTGGCAAATCCGGTGATGGCCGCCACGATGCCGGCGAAGACGGGCTGTTACACGGCAGCCCTCCGGGCTCAGGGCAGTCGCGTGCCGAAGCGGGGTGAGGCTGGCGCTCTACCTAGGCGGACTTGTCGACGCGCCGGGGCTTGTGCAGCTCGATGGTGGGCTCGGCGTTGTCCAGCACGGCAGCGCGGGTGACCACGACGCGCGCCACCTCGGAGCTTGACGGCACCTCGAACATGATCGGTCCGAGCACCTCTTCCATGATCGCTCTCAAGCCGCGGGCGCCCGTTTTGCGCAGCACGGCCAGGTCGGCGATGGCCTCGAGGGCGGGCTGCTCGAATTCGAGCTCGACGCCGTCGAGTTCGAACATGCGCTGGTACTGGCGCACGAGCGCGTTCTTCGGCACGGTCAGGATCTGCATCAAGGCCACCTGGTCGAGCTGGGTGACGGTGGTGACCACGGGGAGCCGGCCGATGAATTCGGGGATCAGCCCGAACTTGTGCAGGTCTTCGGGGAGCACCTCGCTGAACAGGTTGACGTCGTCGCCCTTGCTGTGCAGCGGAGCGCCGAACCCGATGCCCTTCTTGCCGGCCCGGGTCGAGATGATGTCGTCGAGGCCCGCGAACGCGCCGGCCACGATGAACAGCACATTGGTTGTGTCGATCTGGATGAATTCCTGGTGCGGATGCTTGCGCCCGCCCTGCGGCGGGACCGAGGCCACGGTGCCCTCGAGGATCTTCAGCAGGGCCTGCTGCACACCCTCGCCGGACACGTCGCGGGTGATCGACGGGTTCTCGGCCTTGCGAGCGATCTTGTCGATCTCGTCGATGTAGATGATGCCGGTCTCGGCGCGCTTGACGTCGTAGTCGGCGGCCTGGATCAGCTTGAGGAGAATGTTCTCCACGTCTTCACCGACGTAGCCGGCCTCGGTGAGGGCCGTCGCATCCGCCACGGCGAAGGGAACGTTGAGGCGTTTCGCGAGTGTCTGGGCGAGGTAGGTCTTCCCGCAGCCGGTGGGGCCGATCAATAGGATGTTGGACTTCGCGATTTCCACGTCGTCGTGGATGGCGTCGGCGGCGGTGAGGGTTGCGCGGGAGCGCACCCGCTTGTAGTGGTTGTAGACGGCGACGGCGAGGGCGCGCTTGGCTGCTTCCTGCCCGATGACGTACTCCTCGAGGAAGCCGAAGATCTCCTTCGGCTTGGGCAGTTCGAATTCGCCGGCACCGTCTTCAGCGGTGGCCTCGGCCAGACGCTCTTCGATGATCTCGTTGCACAGTTCGACGCACTCGTCGCAGATGTACACGCCGGGACCCGCAATGAGCTGCTGCACCTGCTTCTGGCTCTTTCCGCAGAAAGAACACTTCAACAGGTCGGCGCTTTCGCCTATTCGGGCCATCCGTCAGCCTCCTCCATTGACAACTGCATCGAGCCTAGCCTGTGCCTGTGCAGCACGGGTGCAGGCTGACCGCATCTGTCGGATAACGTTCGCCCCCGTTGCGCAGGAATCCTCCGACCGGTGAAACGCGACGGATGCCCGGCTCAGGTGAGCCCGGACATCCGTCGCGTTCACGGTTTCGCCCTACTACTTGACGAGCGTGGGCACGTTTTTGCGGCTGGTCAGGATCTGGTCGATCAGGCCGTACTCGAGGGCCTCGGGCGAACCGAGGATCTTGTCGCGGTCGATGTCCTTGTGAACCTGCTCCGCGCTGCGGTTGGAGTGGTGGGCGATGGTGAATTCCAGCCATTCGCGCATGCGCTGAATCTCTGCGGCCTGGATCTCGATGTCAGACGCCTGACCCCCGCCCTGTCCGCCCGCCGAAGGCTGGTGGATGAGGATACGCGCATTCGGAAGGGCGAGGCGCTTCCCCGGTGTGCCGCCGGCGAGCAGCACGGCGGCGGCGGAAGCCGCCTGGCCGAGGCAGACCGTCTGGATGTGCGGGCGAATGTACTGCATCGTGTCGTAGATCGCCGTCATCGCCGTGAAGGAGCCACCCGGGGAGTTGATGTACATCACGATGTCGCGGTCGGGATCCTGGCTCTCGAGCACGAGGAGCTGGGCCATGACATCGTCAGCGGACGCGTCGTCGACCTGCACGCCGAGGAAGATGATGCGGTCCTCGAAGAGCTTCGCGTACGGGTCCTGGCGCTTGTAGCCGTATGCCGTGCGCTCTTCAAAGGTGGGGAGGATGTAACGGGCCTCGGGTGACTGCGGGGCGCGTCCCCCGGCCTGGTGACCAAAATTCGTGAATTCCATGTCGTTTCGCCCGTCCTACTTCTTGTTCACTGAGTCATCGGTGCCGCCGCCGCCGATTACCTCCGACGCGGAGCCGCGCAGGTGGTCGACGAAACCATATGCCACGGCCTCGTCGGCGGTGAACCAGTTGTCGCGGTCGTTGTCGATGAGGATCTGCTCGACCGACTTGCCGGTCTGCTCGGCCGTGAGTTCGGCCATCCGCTTCTTCATGTCCAGGATGACCTTGGCCTGGGTCTGGATGTCGGCGGCAGTGCCACCGAATCCGCCGGACGGCTGGTGCAGCAGGACGCGGGCGTTGGGGGTGATGTACCGCTTGCCCTTGGTTCCGGAGGACAACAGGAACTGCCCCATCGAGGCAGCGAGTCCGATGCCGACGGTGACGATGTCGTTCGGTACGAACCTCATCGTGTCGTAGATGGCCATGCCCGCCGTGATCGAGCCGCCGGGCGAGTTGACGTACAGGAAAATGTCCTTCTCCGAGTCCTCTGCAGCCAGCAGCAGGATCTTGGCACAAATCTCGTTGGCGTTCTCGTCCCGGACCTCTGAACCCAGCCAGATGATGCGGTCTTTCAGCAGTCGGTCAAAAACGCCGGGTGTGGGTGTCATATCGGCCATGTCGCGCTCCGTTTCACTTGTCGCTTCAGAATGAATCTATAGGAGCCAACGCTCCGGAACGGCTGTGTTCGCCCTCGGCAGATAACACGCCACCCGGCGCCGCCCTGGTGCGCCCCGCGCATCCGTCGCTCCGAGCGACTTCGACGGAGATTTTGCCCTCCAGGCCCGAAAACCGAGCACAACGGCCCACAACCGGAAAATCTCCGTCGACTTCGTTCAGGGCCGTGGAGGGGAGGGCACACATGCGAAACGGGCCGGATGTCTGTGACATCCGGCCCGTCGGCTCGCGTGAGCGACGCGGTGGTGCTACTTCTTGGCTGCGGCAGCCTTCTTCTTCGCCGCGGCGGCCTTGGCCTTGGCGGCCTTCTCGGCCTTGGCCTCGGCGGCCTTGATGGCCTCAACCTCGGCGTCGACCTCGGCCTCGACCTCGGCGGCGTTGGAGTCGTCTTCCGCGATCTCGTCGTCGTCTTCGTCGGACGCCACGTCGGACGCCTCGTCGGCGATCGCGACGAACTCGGACAGGTCGACGGAGTCGCCGTTGGAGTCGACGACCTCGGCCTTGCCCAGGGCGATGGCGAGGGCCTTGTTGCGGGCGACCTCGGCCACCATCGACGGGATCTGACCGTTGCCGCTCAACGCCTGGACGAATTCGCTCGGGTCCATGCCGTACTGGGCTGCACCCTGGATCAGGTACTGGGTGAGCTCGTCCTGGCTGACCTGGACCTTCTCCGCTTCGGCGATGGTGTCGAGCAGGATCTGCTGACGGAAGGTCTTCTCGCTGGCCTCGGTGACCTCGGCGCGGTGCTCGGCGTCTTCGAGGCGGTTCTCGCCCTCGAGGTGGCGGCGAACCTCGTCCTCGATGATCGCGGCCGGGATCGGGACCTCGACTGATTCGAGCAGCTGCTCGACGAGCTTCTCGCGGGCCTGGGTGCCCTGGCCGAAGACCTTGGAGCGCTCGACCTGGCCCTTGAGGCTCTCGGTCAGCTCGGCGATGGTGTCGAATTCGCTGGCGATCTGCGCGAAGTCGTCGTCGGCGGTGGGAAGCTCGCGCTCCTTGACGGCGCCGACGGTGACGGTGATCTCGGCGGTCTCGCCCTCGTGGTCCCCACCCATCAGGTTGGAGTTGAAGGTGGTGGTCTCGCCGGCGCTGAGGGAGTCGAGCGCCTCGTCGATGCCGTCGATGAGGTCGCCGGAGCCGACCTCATAGGAGATGCCGGTGGCGTTGTCGACCTCGACGCCGCTGATGGCGGCGATCAGGTCGATCTGCACGAAGTCTCCCGTGGTGGCGGGGCGGTCGACGGTCACGAGCGTGCCGAAGCGGCTGCGCAGGTTGTCGAGCTCCTCGGCGACCTCTTCGTCGGACACCTCGACGGCGTCGACGGTGAGCTTCAGGCCGGAATAGTTCGGCATGTCGATCTCGGGACGCACGTCGACCTCGATGGCCAGCTCCAGATCTCCGGAGAAGTCCTTGTCGCTGGGCCAGGCGACGATGTCGGCCTCGGGACGGCCCAACGGGCGCAGCTTGTGCTCGGTCACGGCCGAGCGGTAGAAACCGTCGAGGCTCTCGTTGACCGCGTGCTCCAGCACGGCGGACTTGCCGACGCGCTGGTCGATGATGGCCGGCGGGACCTTGCCCTTGCGGAAGCCGGGAATGTTGATGTCCTCGGCGATGTGGCCGTAGGCGTGGGTGATGCTGGGCTTCAACTCCTCGGGAGCCACCGAGATGGTGACCTTCGCGCGAGTGGGGCTCAGTTTTTCTACCGTGGACTTCACGTGGCAATCTCCTGTGTTCGACCGATGTTTAGGGGGGTGTTGGTCGGGGCGACAGGATTCGAACCTGCGACCTCTCGGCCCCAAACCGAGCGCTCTACCAAGCTGAGCTACGCCCCGGACAATATCTCAACCCGGTGGTGGCATCCGTTGGGGCGCAAAGTTCACGCAGTTCGCGGAATGACCTCGGTAAGTCTACTGCACGGCCCGGATGCCGCGGGCCGGGGCGTGCAGTCGGCGACCGTCAAGGTGTACTACGCTGTGTGAGTGCGCAGGAGACTGCGCCCAGGGGATGTAGCTCAATGGTAGAGCCTCAGTTTTCCAAACTGATGGCGCGGGTTCGATTCCCGTCATCCCCTCCACGCCGGGCCCGCGACGGGCCGCCGCGCAGGCCGAGTTCCCACGGCTCAGCCGAGTCCCAGCCCGTTCAGGGTCGTGCGCAGCGTCGCCGCAGAGTGCTCGAACAGCTCCTGCTCCTTCTCGTTGAAGGGCACCTCGATCACGCGCGAGACTCCCTCGGCGTTGATCACGCTCGGGACTGACAGCGCCACGTTGCTGACGCCGCGGTAGTCCGTGAGCACCGAGCTGACCGGGAGAACCGCGCCCTCGTCGCGCAGCACCGCCTCGACGATCCGGGCGCCGGAGAGCCCGATCGCATAGTTCGTGGCGCCCTTGCCGGCAATGACCGTGTACGCCGCGCTCTTCACGCTCTCGGTGATCGCGTCGAATTCGGCCTCCGAGAAGGGTTCCAGGCCTTGGGGCGAGATATCGTCCTGCACCCACTCGGCCAGGGAGATCGGGCCGATCCGGGCCTGGGACCAGAGCGGGAACTCCGAGTCGCCATGCTCGCCGACGATCACGGCGTGAACATTGGCGATCGCGACGCCGACCCGGTGCGCGAGCATCCAGCGCAGCCGGGAGGAGTCGAGCACCGTGCCCGAACCGAAGACGCGCGCGGCCGGGAGCCCGCTGAACTCACGGGCGGCGTAGGCCAGCACATCGCAGGGGTTGGTGACGAGCATGTAGACGGCGTCCGGGGCCCGCTCGACCAGTCTGGGCATCAGTTCCCGCAGGATGCCGACGTTGACGCCCGCCATCTCCAGCCGTGACTGACCGGGGTGCTGCCTCGCCCCGGCCGTGATCACGACCATGTTCGCTCCGGCGATGGCGTCGAGGTCGCTGCCGCCGGCCACGCAGGAGGCCCCCGTGAACTGGGTGCCGTGGGCCAGGTCGAGAACCTCGGCCTCCACCTTGGGCCCATTGATGTCGTAGAGCACGACTTCCCGCGCGGACTGCCGGATCAGCGCGGCGTAGGCCAGGGACGACCCGACGGCCCCGGCTCCGATGATGGCCAGCTTGGAATTCGCGATCTCGCTCATGAGCCAATTCTGCGCCCTGCCCGGTCCAGTTCCGGGCATCCGGATGCCTGCACGACGGTCAGTGTCGCAAAAAGGTGAGTACGGCCAGCACCCGGCGGTGGTCGGAACCCGAATCGTCGAGGCCCAGCTTCTGGAATATCGACGTCACGTTCTTCTCGACCGCGCCGACGCCGATCACGAGCATCGCCGAGATGCTGGCGTTGGTGCGCCCCTCCGCCATCAGCCCGAGCACGTCGCGCTCGCGCGGCGTGAGAGCCGCGAGGGGGTCGGTGCGGCGGGCCAGCAGCTCACGCACCACCTGCGGGTCGAGCACGGTACCACCCGCGCTGATGCGGGTGACGGCGTCGCGCAGTTCGTCGAGCGACGCCACCCGGTCCTTGAGCAGGTAGCCCAGTCCCCCGTTGCCGGCGGCCAGCAGCTCATGCGCGTAGGTGCCCTCCACATACTGACTGAGCAGCAGGATGCCCACCTTCGGCAGCCGGCGGCGCAGTTCCAACGCGGCCCGCACGCCCTCGTCGCGGAAGGTCGGCGGCATCCGCACGTCGAGCACGGCAACGTCGGGCCGCCGGGCGTCGACCTCGGCGAGGAGGGAATCCGCGTCGCCGTAGGAGGCGACGGTCTCGAATCCCGCCTCATCGAACAGCCGGATCAGTCCCTCCCGCAGCAGCACCGAGTCCTCGGCCAGCACGAGCCGCAGCGGTGGGGTGGGCGAAGCCGCGGGAGAGGCTGAGGCGAGGTCGGTCATCCGTTCAGGATACGGCGACGGCACGGACCGGCACGGCCGCGGGCAGCGGGATGTGCGCCCCGATGGCCGTCGGTCCGCCATCGGGGCTCCGCACCGAGAGCACGCCGCGCAGCCCGCGCAGGCGTTCGTCGAGCCCCTGCAGGCCGTGCGCGTCGATCAGCCGGGCCCCGCCGACGCCGTCGTCGATCACCCAGAGGTCGAGCCAGGTGGTGCCGGCCGTTCCGGTGCTGCCGGTGCTGCCCTCGTCGGCCACTGGACGCAGGGCCAGGTGCAGACGGATGCCCGTGGCCCGCGCGTGCTTGGCGGCGTTGGTGAGCAGCTCCGCGGCCACGAAATACGCGCTGCGCTCGATCTCACTCGACAGCCGCAGCGCGGGGTCGACCTGCAACTCGAGGCGCACCGGAACCGTGCTGCGCGCGGCCAGGGACTCGAGGCCGGCGAGGAGGCCGCGGTCCTGCAGGATGGGCGGCACCAGCCCGCGGGACAGCGCCCGCAGCTCCTCGAGGGTGTCGTGCGCCTGTTCCCGGGCCTCCACGATCAGGGCGCGCGCAGCATCCGGGTCGGTCGTCAGCTTGCGCTCGGCGCTGGCGAGGTCCATCTGCAGGCGCACCAGGCGCTGCTGCGGGCCATCGTGGATGTCCCGCTCCAGTCGCCGTAGGGACTGGTCCTCCGCGGCGACGGCCGCCCCGCGTGACGCGCTGAGGTCGGCGACCTCGCGCTGCAACGCCTCGGACCGCCAGGCGCCCAGCATGCCGCGCGCCGCGAACTGGTGCAGCAGGGTGAACGCGTGCGTGATGTACGGCAGGGTCAGCAGGAAGAGGAGGCCCAGCGCGAGCTGGAAGAGGCTCTCGGCCAGGAGAGGGTCGATCGGAAGGGTGGTGCCCGGCAGCACCCAGCCGAGGATCACCTCGTGCAGCCAGACCCCGTCGGTGTCGGTCAGGAAGCGGCCCCAGAACCAGTAGCTGACGCCGCCGAGGCCCACCGAGAGCCAGACGACGGTGACGGTCCAGCTGACGAGGCCGAGCACGACGTTCACCACCATGCCGTGCAGCAGGTAGAGCCAGTAGTGCCCGTTGACGAGCGGGCCGAGCAGGGCCCGGAGGGTGGTCGCCGGCTCGCCCGGCGTCTCCCATCGCGGCGGGGTGGTGGCGGGCTGACCGGCCCAGCGCAGACGGACGAGTTCGACCAGTCCGATGCCGCGGGCGAGGTAGAGGGATGCCACCACGACCACGATCCCGACGACGACGGCGAGCAGACCCACTCCGGTGAAGAAGACGGTGCTCAGCACGGTGAGCGCGATCACGACCACCGGCAGGGTGAGTAGCAGGAAGAGCAGCTCCTGCGGCACGCGGCGCCAGAGCGCGCCGTAGGTGGTGCGGGTTCCATCGCCGTCCGAGCCGGTGGGCGCGGCGGCCGTGGGTGTGGCGGCCGTGGGTGTGGCGGCCGTGGGTGTGGCGGCCGTCGGGTCGGTTCCCGTCTGTGCGGTGATGATGGCTCCGGTCGTTGTGGGCATGGTGTCCTCCAGTAAGTCTGTCGGTCCTCAGCCTGATCGCCGGGTCAGGCGGGACACATCCCGCTGGCAACCGCATTTCAGCGGGGGTAAACCCCCGGGGCTGGCGGCGCGCAACGGCGCACGGTCCGGGCCCCCGGCATCCGTCGCGACGTAAAACCGGAGAATTCTGCGACACGCCGCGTTTGCCAGCCTGGGGTGACCCAGTGTTTCCGGACAGTCCTCCTGAATTCAGGATTGGATAGACAAATGGAACACGAGAAACACAAGCACTTCAGCCCGGAGTTTCGGGCTGCCGCG
>NZ_SOGK01000118.1:0-31110 GCF_004564305.1 Cryobacterium sp. TMT3-29-2 | reverse complement strand
GGCGACGAATCAACGCCCAATCTTCCACTGTGATCACCCATCCAATCGTGGTCGAGTGGACTAGTTTTCAACCGTCGATTCTGGCTGGGTATTCAACCGTCGCTGACAGGCAAGGCGGTCTGGGTTTCTAAGTCGTTCCAGGACGCTTGGTACCACGGTGATGAAACGCCGCATGAAGTGCCCGAACTGAGTAAGAAGGCAGCTAACCACCTCGCAAAACTCATAGCGGCCGCAGATTTCGGGACCTTATTCGTCGAGGTCCCGGACAATACAGAGCCTGTAGAGATCGAACTAGTGAAAACCCACGCTCCCGAAGTGCTGGACGCCTACCTGAAGAGGCTCGCCAAGAATGACAAAGAGGCGAAGATGAGTGGCTTCTACGTCGATCTCCGAGCGGACGGATCCTTCACGGTGCCGCATACGATCGAAAGACCACTCCTGCGGTCTCAGATCTGGGAAACCGCCGACATGATCCAGTGGTTCCTCAGCGAGGACCATCTTCTAGCCAGCATTACGGGCATTCCGGTCTCCTCGACCAAGGAAGTTGAGTCACTGCTCACAGCTGTCCTGGCTTACGGACCGGGCGACGGACTCTGAGTCTCGTATGCCAAGGCCATGAGCCAGACCATACGGCGAGCTGCTGACAGCGGCCTCAAATATCGGAGCTGCACCCTGGTCAGCCGGTTGGCCGCCAGACGATTCTCTTTGGGGCAATTGTCCCGCAAAGGGTTCGGCTTCCGAGTTCCCCAAGAAATACCGACGTGCGCGCCAACCTCATGTGCCACTCTGTCCCGATTCGGCTGGACAGCCGATCGCGCTCCGCAGGTCTTCGGCAAGCCTCGCAATTTCCGCATCCGGCACGGCGCGCAGCCAGTTACCCCGAGTCCGCATCGGTGTAACCGGGAGCGACACTGCACCTTCGAATGTGGCAACCTCGATGGCGATCGCAGTCATCGTTCGCATGCCAACAACTGCCGATCCAAGGACGACACTTCTCACTCGATCCGAAGGGAAGGACGCCGCGGGAATCCCAGTAGCGCCCGTCAGGACACGCACAGTTACCCCATCGGCCACGAGCGTCGCGTACGTTGTCGGCTTCACACGAGAGCGCGCGAGCCCGAGGGCGGTCATAAGCGCCCGCAGTTGATCTGCGAGGAGCGGTGCAACGACCACCGGGACGACGACAGCGGAAGGGAAGGCTTGTTGCACCCGCGCTAGCCGGTGCGCGTTCAGGAAACCGAAAACGAACAGCAAAGTGGCGGTAAACAGAATGGCGGCGATCAACGCTGAGACAGCCAGCCCACCACTGCCGCTGTTGAAGGCGCGGATGACAAGGAGCACCAACACCACCGCCCACGCACACGTGACGCCGACTCCCAGCCAGAAGCGCGGACCCTGCCGTTGCCTCTTCAATCCCAACGCATCTGACTGCGTAGTCGAGCTTTCATCCTGAACTGGCACAGGCCCCTTCTTCCCCGATCGAACAAAATTGAGCCTAGCGACGCCCGACTGTAGCATCGTGTTCGGCCACTCAACACGCCGAGACGCCAAACCCCAGTGCCCAGGAGAGGGTTCGCGTTTGACGTGGGGATGGTCCCGCAAAGCGTTCCGCTTCCGCAGCGACGTGCTGGTCAGCGTTTCGTGGGTTCCTCGGGTGGGGTCACTCTGGCGAGGATCGTTCCAGACTCGTCACCGATTGAGAGCACGAACACAGTGTCATTGAGCCAGACGGCACCATTCGTGTTGCAGGAAAACGGCAAGGACGTCGGTTCGTCACCTGTCAGAATTCTGATTCCCTGCTCTCCGGAGTGCGAGCAGTCGCCCTTCTCGGCCATGACGCCTCTGGCCGGTGAAGACGCGCGAACCATCTTCCAATCTATGAACCTTTCCGTGGCGTCCGTGTTCGGCGGTGCCCCTGTCAGCACATCGCCGACGGAATTCACGGCGAGCACGGGTTTTCGAGGCGGGTATGTGACTATCGGTGAACGAGTTCCATCGGCGCCGATCGCAAACGTTTCCCTCTCCGTGCTGACGTAGACCGTGCCGGCGGGATCGATATCGATAGCAACAGCGGCGGCGGTGACCCCCGATTCCGCACCCAGCACAGTCGTTTGCTGCCCGTCCCTCGCCACGGTTCGAATCGCGAAAGGCCTCATGTAAGCCGACTCGAGCGGAGTCATCGCGCCTTCGGGCACCATCGCGCCCAGAAAATCGACGAAAACCAGTAGCCCATCAGCCCCGGCCGCCACGTCGCCAATCGTGGTCGCATCGACGTCGACAGGCGTCCACGTCTCAGCATCCGTGTCGTAGAGATAGATCCCCGTCTCGATCTCGGTCCCTGCCTTGCCCGTTCTGGACACAGCGAGAACCGATGGGGAGATGGCTGATATTCCATGAACTCGTGTGAACATCTCGTCATTGAATCGGCGCAGGGTGTCGCCAGCACTATTCAGGTGCAACCAAGACCCCGCGGACTCGGTCCAGAACCCGCCCGCAGTGTCCTGGGTCATGTTCGTCATGGAATAGGTAACGTCAATCCGGTCTTCGGGGCCGCCGTCCAAGGCGTTGTCGAACTCGATGGGCACGACCCGCCACGAGGTCGGCGGAACAGATGAACAGGCGCTGAGGGAAGCCAGAACCACTACAGCCCCCCACATCGACAACCAGCTTCTGTGCACCATGCATTCAGGATGGCCTAATTCACCGACGACCTCCCGACGAACACGGCCCGAGGCATCCAACGGCCCGTTCACGGTTACTCATGCGGATGAGCGCTCATGGTTCGCTTCTTTCGCAGCACAACGACAATCGCTCCCCCGATGACGAGCAGGCCACCAACCGCGCCAAGAAGTCCAAGCGGCACGCTGGTCGACAGATACGCACCACCTGCGATCACGAATGCGACGCCGATCGAGGCCAGGACACCCTGGACGACTAATGTTTCGCGCATGAGCTTGCTCCTGAATCGTGCGGTCGAGGTGCACATGAGTGACAGCCTCGCACAGGCTTATGCCGCCGGGCAGCGATTCCCTCTAGACGTTCCCTCTGAGAGCGGATCTGGGCGGCCCGCCAATGCGGAAGGCCTACAGCTTGAATTTGAAGCCGAGGTCTTCGGGGTAGTCGCCGAGCCCGGTGAGGGTCGTGGCCGCACTCTGCAGTGCCGCGAGGGCCACGCCGAGCGTGCCGGGGCCGAAGCTGACACGCGAGACGCCGAGTTCGGCGAGACGCTTGAGCGGCACCAGGCCGGGGACGCCGATCACCGAGATGCGGCCGTTCACTTCGTCGAGCGCCCGCTTGACCTTGTCCTCATCGGTGAGGCCGAGGAAGAAGATCACGTCGGCGCCGGCATCGAGGTAGGCGTTCGCGCGGGCGACGGCCTCGGTCCACTCGCCGCCGCCGGCGAGGGTGTCGACCCGGGCGTTGATCACGAGCGGCACGCCGGCCGCCTCAGCGCCCTCGCGGGCTGCGGCCACCCGGGCCGCCGCGGTACCAATATCGAACTGGGGGGACTTGGCCGCGCCGACAGAGTCCTCGATATTGATGCCGGCCGCGCCGCCCTCCTCAATCAGGCGACGAACATTGCGGGAGACGCCGGCTGCATCTGCTGCATAGCCCTTCTCGAAGTCGATCGAGACGGGCAGGTCGACCGCGCTGGTGATGATGCGCGCCGCGATGATGGCCTCGTCGACGGTGAGTCCCTCACCGTCCTGCAGGCCGCGCACATTGGAGACGGAGTGGGAGGCACTAGCAAGGGCCTTCACACCCGGCGTCTGGGCCACAGTGGTCGCCGTGATAGCGTCCCACACGTTCGTGACGATGAGCGGGGTTCCCGAAACGTGCAGAGCGTTGAGGAGTTCGGCCTTCTGAATGAGTGAGCTAGACATCGGCCCAGTCTGCCGGGTGCTGGGCCGGCGACGTCCAGACATGGAGGGCATCGTCAGGTTGGGTTCAGGGAAATCCCAGACTGGATGTCAATCGCGGAAGACGATCGTCCGCCGGGAGTCACCACCGCCGTCACTACACGCGAGCTGCTCACGGTATGTCGTCGTCGTTTCATTGCATCTTGCGCACCGTAGTGTCCAATGGAAATCCGTTTGCGCACCGCCCGTCGAGCGTTCCCGTTGAAGGTTCGCGTTGCAGGACAGTCCGTCCTGCAACGCGATCTCGGCTGCTAGCTATTGCCTCGGTGTTGGCGCTGGATGGTTCGGTAGATGGTGGAGCGGGCGACATTGAACAACTCAGCAAGCTCGGCCGTTGTGTGAGTACCAGCGTTGTAGACCTCCATCAGGTGCTTCTGCTGCGCCGGAGACAGCTTCGGTGGTTTGCCGCGTAACCGGCCCTTCGCTTTCGCCACTTGCATGCCCTCTTTCGTTCGAGCGCGGATGAGATCGGACTCGAATTCCGCGACCATGGCGAGGACGTTGAAGAGGAGTCGGCCCACTGGATCATTCGGATCATGCACGGAGCCGCCGATGCTGAGCTTCACTCCCTTGGCGGTCAGCTCGTCGACGATGTCTTTTGCATCCCGGAGCGACCTGGCCAGACGATCGAGTTTGGCCACCACGAGTGTGTCCCCGCTCCGGCAGGCAGAAAGCGCTTCGCGTAATCCCGGCCTCGCACGGTTGGTTCCCGTCAGGCCATGATCGGTGTAGATCAGGTTCGATCTAACGCCCAGTCGTTCCAAGGCGTTTTGTTGGGCGGTAAGGTCTTGCTCATTTGTGGATACGCGCGCGTACCCGATCAGTAGTTCAGTCATGACGGCACAATTCACCTCGACCCGCCGGGCCGTCAACAATTGTCCATTGGGTCGGGACTGGTATACTTTTACTACTTAGTAAAAGGTGGTGATTGACATGACAGCAGGTGTTCTTGCTCGTTCCGCCAGGGCTGCGAGTGGACTCACGCAAAGCCAGCTCGCGATTCGCTCAGGGATCGCCGGTTCGTCGCTCTCCCTGATTGAACACGGCAAGCGCGAACCGACGGTCGCTACACTCGAGGCACTGTTGCGAGCGACCCGCCACACGATTGTGACAGTCCCAACGGTACGCAGCGATGCCGCCCGCATCGCCTCCGAGATCGGCGAAGCAATCACCAGATCGGATGAAGTCTCGGCGTTCCGGCGATTCCTTCAACTCGCCGACAACCTCGCTTCAGAACGCGGAGCCACCCGAGTCGGCCTCGCGTTGAGCGAGCCGTCCCCCACCGGGTCCGAGCGATGGGACGCCGCGATCGCCGCTCTTTGCGAATACCGGCTCAAGGCAGACGCCCTGCCCGTTCCGGATTGGGTCACGAGGCAAGTAGGACACCCTGACAGCCCGTGGGCACCGCGCACAAGTGACTACGACATCCCGGCAGACCCGGCGCGAGTACCCGTCGAGTTCCTCCGCCGCGGCATCCTGATTGAAGCCGAAACCCTGGAAAGCATCTAGTGCCAGGAGATCAACTCGACCGCGACGACCTCATCCGCGGCATCAACGCGGTTATCGCTAAACTCCGCGCGGCCGGCCAGCCTGCAGGCATCCGAATCGTTGGAGGCGCTGCCCTCGCTCTTCGGTACTTCGACCGCCGAACGACCGCAGATGTCGATGCGCACCTGCAGCCAGAGCAACCAATTCTGAAGGCTGCGGTTGAAGTCGCCGACGAGAACGGCTGGCCGCAGGACTGGCTCAACAGCAAGGCCACTATGTTTCTACCGTCCTACGGGGCTGACCCTGGCTGGGAGGTCCTCTACGCGAACGAGGACATCACGGTGGAAGTGGCCTCGCCCCGGGCACTGCTAGCCATGAAGCTCAACGCATCGCGCCCGGGGCGCGACGTGCAGGACATCGCCAACCTGCTCGCGATCTGCGATGTTCGTGAACTCAGTGCGGCCGAGGAATTGTTGAATGACTTTTTCCCGGGAGACGGGCTCCCAGACAAGGCACTGCGCCTCCTCGAACCCATCTTCAAGCAGGGGATCCCCGCAGTCCCAGCATCGCCGCCCCCTCCCCTCCTAGGTACGCGCACCTCACATCGAGCACCTCAACAACAGCCCGGCCCCGCAGAATAGGGGAGCTCCGCGGTTCCCAAATGGCCTCCAGCTGCCCAACGCCGACTCGAAGCCATGGCGGCCAATTCTGTGCCCCATGAGGGTCCGGCTTACGGGTCGGCCCGCGATGCGAACAGATAGTCTGGCGCTGAACGAGGGGTGGTGAATGAAATGAAGAAGTCAGACATGCTTCCAGGGCTGGCTGCCGCACAGTGGGTGCGTTTTCTTGCACCTCTCTCGAAAGTCGTGATGGTCCTCTCGCTCATCGACCTTGCCGTCTATGTAGTGACGGGGGGCAACGGCCGAAACGGTGCCACCATGGACGTACGCTCTTTTCGCCGTGACGATCACGATCTTTTTCGGAGTTATTTTGCTCATGTTCGCAGGGCTGGAGAAGGGCCATCGAGAGGCGAACGCAAGGTACACAACGACTGGTGGGAAGTATCCCGACGTACCCCAACTGGATTCCCGCACCGGGAAGGTCGTGAGGGAGATCGGGCAGGCCTTGACAACCAAACAACCCGCGCGATCGAAGCGGCTCAAGTGACCTTCTAGCCGACACGGACCGTGGTCGGTTGGATTCGGCTTACGGGCCGGCCCGCAGTCCCAACAGATTGCCTGGCGCTGAGCGCGCGGTCCCGACGCGTATGAGGTTCCAAATTCGGGCACCGCCTTGTTCGAGAACCGCAGAGCGAGTCGGGGCGGGTGTCGATGCGAGACTGGGCCTGTGCTGGAAAACAACGAACGTCGTCTCGTGACTGCCGCCGAGGCGATAGTGCGATCACTGCCAGACAATGACACGTACACGGTCGCCTCGGCGGCCATGGATACCCAAGGCAACGTCCACACTGGCGTGAACGTCTTTCACTTCACGGGTGGGCCATGCGCCGAACTTGTCGTTATTGCAGCCGCCGCGCAGGCCCTCGCCGGCCCCCTGGTCACCATCGTCGCGGTCGGTGACCGTGACCGTGGTGTGCTTGCTCCGTGCGGCCGGTGCCGACAGGTCTTGCTCGACCTTCACCCCGATGTGGCAGTCATCCTGCCCCTCCCTGGTGGCGCCGTGACAGCGGAACCCATACGCGATCTACTGCCCCGCAGCTACTCGGCACCGGACCTCGCATCCGGCCCCAGAATCGTCTACTTCAACCCTCGCTACTACGACAGCATCGCTTCGGGTCAGAAGACAGTCACGATCCGCCACCGCGATCCCATCCAGACTGGATCGGCAGTGCTTGTATTCGACGACGGAGACACCATTCGGCGGCTCAACGCGAAGATCGAGAGCGTCGAATCACGGCGCTTTGATCACCTGACTAACGACGACGCCCACCAGGAAGACTTCCCCAACGCGGACGCACTTCGCGGAGCACTACGCACGCACTACCCCGACCTCGAAGGCCACGATGTCGTGGACGTAGCATCGTTTCACCTGATGACTGAATGACGCGGTCACGGTTCCTCTTGCGGGGAACATCACGACAGTGGGCACTTCACTCTTGGGTTATAGGACGCTGACGCCCCGGAGCGTCGTGGGAGTACAACTCAATGTGCCAAATAGCGATCAAAGAACGCCGCCACAGAGCGCAAAAAGTCACAGCGAAAGCCATAGCCAGCCATGTGCCCCCGCTCCACCGCTTCCCCCTGGGGATCAGTCAACCGTGGCTTGAACGAGGCCAAGTTTCAACGATCGTTTCTCTTGTGGGCAACATCGGCAGCGGGGTTAACAGTGAGGCGTTTGCTTACTCAGAGGAACCAACCCGACCGGTGCGTCATCGCCTCTTCAAACACGAAGTCGTCAGCAGCTTGAAAGGTCGCCGCGGTTTAGGTAGGGGGTGGGCAGGATGACTGCCGCGCGATCAGTGTTGTCGGGACTACGACGGTGGAGGTTCCGGCGCCACCCAACTGGTGAATCAAGGCACGCGCGGCCGCGACTCCGAGACCGTAGCGGTCTACGGCGATGGAGGTGAGGGACGGCGAAAGGAAGCGACTCGTTGCCAGGTCGTCGTGGCCGACGACACTGACATCCACACCAACCCGCAGCCCGACATCTGACGCCGCGGAATACACAGCGGTTGCAAGGTAGTCGCTACTAGTGATGATGCCCGTCGGGCGCGTCTCGGAGGACTCCTCGAGCACGTTCGTCAACACCTCGACGGCCCGATCGTGCCTCATTTCACTGGAGATGGTTCGCGCTTCGAAGGCGAGCTCGCCTTGGAGCGCAAGAAAACAACCCGTCCTCTCGTTATCAGCACTGTGTTCTTTGGGGGCGGCTACAAGCGCGATCCTCGAATGCCCGAGCCCAACCAGGTGTTTGACGGCTTGGCGAACAGCCCCCTCGCTATCGACATGCACTCGGCTCGCGTCGATGTCCGGGGCGTGCTGCGCGGCGTTGATGAAGACGATCGGCTTCGCAGTGGCGTCATGCCATCTAGAAGCTGCCGAGCCGCCACCGATGGGAGCGAGCGCGAGCCCATCGACCTCTCGTGCGATGAAGGTCGATAGGAGTTCCGACTCACGGCTCGGTGTATAGTCCGCGGAGCCGATCACAACGCCGAGTCCCGCTTCGGCGCAGGTTGCATCGAAGCCGTTGATGACATCAAGGAAGAACGGGTTGCGCAAATTGCGGATCAACAGGCCCACCGCACCGGAGCGTCCGGTCCGGAGTGCCACACCGGACACCCAAGGCACATATCCCAGCTGCACGGCAGCCTCTTTGACGCGCTCACGTACCGTGTCGCTCACGCCCGGTCGGCTGTTGAGGGCAAAGCTCGCGGCCGACGTGGACACACCCGCTGCACGAGCCACGTCGCTGAGGGACACGCGGCGTCGGCGCTCCATAGTCATCATCCATTCATAGCTGGCGGTGGGCGCAATCGCTGCCGTGAGCATCGAATCGTGCCCCTTGCCCATCGTTGTTCACTTGGAATTCATCAGAAACAACGTTAGGTGGTGGCAGCAAACTATAACGTTATAGTTCCCACCACGATGAAAGGCTCTCTTCGATGTCTACCCTCCGACGCCACGTCGCGGCTACCACCCTTGCCGCCCTCACCGCGGTCGCCCTGGTCGGCTGCTCCTCCACGACCGAAGCTGCGCCTAGCCCAGCGGCCTCCGAAACGCCCGATTTTACTGGCCAGACCCTCATCACCTACAACTCACCCGAATCATTCGCGAACTTCGGCGCCCTGCTCGCGCAGTTTGCGTCCGAGAACTCTGTGACCGCCCCCAGCGACACGAAAAACTCCGGCCAGGCGCTTGCGGCACTCGTTGCCGAGAAGGCGGCCCCGCTGGCCGACGCGGTGTACCTCGGTATAGCATTCGGCCCGAAAGCGGTCGAGGCTGAAGTCACCGAGGCCTACAAACCCGAAGGGTTCGAGAACATCCCGGACAATCTCAAGGACCCAGAAGGCAGGTGGTTCGCGGTACACACCGGCGCGATCGCCTTCATCTGCAATGACGACGCGCTCGGTGATCTTGAGTGTCCAACACGGTGGGCCGACCTGCTGAAACCGCAATACAAGGGCATGGTCGCGTACCTAGACCCGTCGCAAGCGGCGATTGGATATTCAGTGGCCGCCGCGGCAAACCTCGCCCTCGGTGGCACGATCGATGACTCCACCCCGGGCCTCGAGTACCTCGCCCAGTTGAAGGCGAACGGAGCCATTACTCCCGCCCAGACCGCGACCGCGAAGGTGGTCCAGGGCGAGATCCCGATCCTTATTGACGCCGACTTCAATGGCTACCCAGCGAAGTACAACGAGAATGCGCCGCTCACCATTAATATTCCGGCCGAGGGCTCGCTGCAGGTGCCCTACATAGTCGGCTTGGTCGCCGGAGGCCCCAACCCGGAGCTCGGCAAGGCGTGGCTCGACTATCTGCTCTCTGAACAAGGGCAGGCCACTCTGGCTGAGGGCTTCGTTCGGCCGATCTCGGGCGAGGTCCCGGCTGAACTCGCGAAGAAGGTGGCGAAGGATGCCGACTTCGAGCGGGCCGTCGTCGTCGACTACGCGGCTCTGGCCGCGGCTCAGGCCGACTTCGTCGCCGCATATCAGGTCGCGATGGGTTAACGCATGACGCTCTCACGCCGCAGTTTCGGGTGGGGCGGCCTTGCGGTCGCCCTGCCCGGGCTGGCAGTTCTCGCCTGGTTTCTCGTTCGCCCGCTTTCCGGACTCGTCGTCGACTCTCTGCACCTCACTTCGCTCGGCGTGCGGTCGCCCGGCCTGACGCTCGTCAACTATCAGACGATTGCGACGGATGCTGCGCTACGCAGCTCCATGGTGACAACCGTGGTTCTGGCGCTCGTCGTCACCGTGATCACCCTGTTGATCTGCACGCCCACGGCTCTCACCCTCGCGCGTTCGGGCCCCCGACTCTCGGCCATCATCGACGCGGTCCTGGTCTTCCCGCTCGCCCTCCCCGGAATCGTGATCGGATTCTTCGTCATCGTCTTGCTCGGACGAAACGGGCTGGTGTCGCAGATCGTCGAGGCAACGACGGGCGAACCTGGGGGGCGCTGGGCTTACACCGCCGGCGGGCTCGCAGCGGCTTACGTCTACTTCTGCATCCCGCGCGTCGTCGGAACTCTTCGCGGCGCCGCCGCCACACTCGACGGCGAGCTGCGAAACGTTGCTGCCTCGCTGGGCGCGTATCCCGCTCGTGTGGCAGCCACGGTGACGCTCCCCCTGCTTCGCGCGCCCCTACTGGCCTCGGCTGGGGTATGCATGGCGACCTGTTTGGGGGCCTACGGCACGGCAGCCACCCTGTCCGAGGGCATCCGGGTACTCCCTCTTGACGTGGCCGACACGCTGTACAACACCGGCAACCAAGGGCTTGCGGCGGCACTCTCGGTCGTTCTCGCCCTGCTCGCCGTGGGATCTCTCGCGGTGTGTTCCTTCGGGGCCTGGCTGATTGATCGGCGAAACCGCGACCGCGCAACCCCACTGTCCCTAATTCCCACCGCTCCCGTAATGGGAACATCGCAAGAATCCGCGGCGCCCGTGAGAGCGGCGTCTGAGGCTGACCGGTGAACCGCCGACCTGGCCACCGTGAGTGGATAGGCCCGCTGTCCCTCGTGTTCTGCGTACTGCTCGTCGTCGTACCGATCGTGGCAACAATCATCGTTTCGTTTTCACCCGACGCATCGAACATGAGCCTATTTGGTGGCATCACCACCGAGTGGTACGCCCGCGCCTGGCTGCTGCTCCTGCCGAAGATCGGACCGACGCTTACGGTCACGAGCATGGTGCTGGTCGGCGCGATGATCGTCGTCTTCCCGCTCTGTCACGCTCTCGCTCGCCGACTCGTGCCCGGTGGTGCAGTGATCCGTCAGATCACGATGCTCCCCCTCGCCGTACCGGGAGTCGCTCTGGGCCTTGCGCTCGCGGCATCCGATCCTGCACTTCGCTCGAGCGGGGTTCTTCTCGTGGTCGGCCAGCTGCTGATCACGGTGCCGTTCCTCGTCGCCGGCCTCGTTCCGGCGCTCGCCGATCCGGATCTGGTGGAGGCGGAGCGTGTTGCCGCGACCCTCGGCGCGGGCCCGGTTCGTCGCCTTCTCACCATCACGCTGCCCTCCATCCGGCTCTCGCTCGCGGCGGCCCTACTGATGGCGGCGGCGCTCTCGATCGGGGAGTTCAACTTGAGCTTCTTTGTCGTGTCTCCCGCTTATCAGACCGCTCCTTTCGCGCTGTTCTCGGCTTTCCTCACCCAACGGGTAGAAGTGGGGGCCGCTGGATCAATGCTGTTCGGAGTCGCCCTACTTCCCGCCGCAATCGTGGCCGCAATGCTTGCCCGATCGTCACTCTCCCGGAAAGAAACATCATGACCTCCGCCTCACCGTCCGCAGCCAGTCGACAGCGAACCCCGGGGGAAGTGGGGTCTGGCCCGCCCCCGACACTTCGGCTCGACGGTGTAGGGCATCGCTACGGAGCCACGACCGCGCTTCACGACGTCAACCTCTCCGTCGAGCGCGGCGAAGTGCTAGCGCTTGTCGGCCCCAGCGGATGCGGCAAGTCGACGCTCCTGCGGATCGTTGCGGGCCTCGTTGCCCCATCATCCGGCACGCTAATGATCAATGGGGCCGACGCAACGAAACTTCGGGCGGAACGTCGGGGCGTGGGATACGTGCCACAGTCGTACGCTCTGTTTCCACATCTGTCTGTGCGGGACAACATCGGCTATGGGCTCGCCGCACGCCGCGTACCGAGACAGCTGCGCGATGAGCGAATCGATCGGGTGTTGGAATTGACCCGGATGAGTTCATACGGCGGACGCGCTCCATCCGACCTGTCCGGGGGGCAACGGCAACGAGTGGCCCTCGCTCGGGCACTCGTGGTGGAGCCGAGCGTCCTGCTCCTCGACGAACCTCTGTCTGCTCTCGACCCGCAGCTGCGAGATGGGATGCGGCGCGAACTGCGCGCACTTCTAGCTGCGGCGGACTGTAGCACGATCATCGTGACTCACGACCAATCAGAGGCGCTCGGACTTGCCGACCGAGTGGCGGTGATGCAAGATGGACGACTCATTCAGACCGGGACGGTCCACGCCGTCTGGAACGCTCCGGCCCACCCGTTCGTGGCCGAGTTCGTCGCCGGTGCAGCGACCTTTTCCGCGGTTTCAGAGAATGGCGTCATCGTGCTCGCCGACGACTGGCGGCTTCCTGCCGCGCATTTTTCAGCCCCCGGTGACGTAGCGACCGTGCCCGACGGACCATGCTTTGTGGTTGTGCGCCAGATCGACG
Organism: Cryobacterium sp. TMT3-29-2; assembly: GCF_004564305.1. Taxonomy (NCBI): domain Bacteria; kingdom Bacillati; phylum Actinomycetota; class Actinomycetes; order Micrococcales; family Microbacteriaceae; genus Cryobacterium; species Cryobacterium sp. TMT3-29-2. The sequence goes on along the minus strand of NZ_SOGK01000118.1, from coordinate 18,346 downwards.
GAGTCGTGCTCCGCGAGCATCCGGACCCTGGCTCCCGGGAAGCGATCGTCGTCGATGCGGAACCCCGCGGCTCGACGTGGTCGCTGCGAGTTCGCCTGCTCGTGGACGGTCGAGACAACCCGGGTCAGCCGGAGCTCACCGTGTCGAGCGCGACGGCCTGGCTCCCCGGACTCAGGTTGGGCCTGTCCCTGCGCGCACCCGGAACGACCATCCATCCCGCCCCGCCCCTCAACGCGGCTCCAGCTCCAGGCGCAATGCGCCCACCGACTCGACGAGGACGGCCCACATGAGTTTCACCCTGCACATCGTTGGCGTCTCTGCCACTGCGCCCGTGCCCTCTTCAGCAGCCAGCGGATATCTGCTTGCCGGGCCAGACGGCTCAGTGCTCGTCGACTGCGGCCCCGGCATCGTTTTGGAGCTAGCTCGACAGCGCCTTCTCGACGACGTTGTCGCGGTCGTCGTGACACATCGGCACGCGGATCATGCCCTGGACTTGGGCGCCCTCGCCTACCGCCTCCAGTTTCCGTCACCGCGATCGGCTCCCGTGCCACTGTACCTGCCGGCCGAAAGTCTCGACTTCGTGGCGCAATTCGATAGTCTGATCGGTATCGCCACGGTGCCGACGTTGCAGGCGCCCCTGGCGCAGGCGTTCGACGTACGCGGGCTCAATCTTGACTCTACTGAGCCGTTCGAGGTCATTCCTGGACTTCAGCTCACGGCCTTTGCCGCCCACCACGCCGTACCCAGCGCGTCGCTGCGGTTCGAAGACATCGTCACCGGCGGCATCGTGGCCTTCTCCAGTGACACGTCGGAATGCTCCGGCGTGCGCGCAGCTGCCGCCGGGGCCGACCTGTTCGTGTGTGAGGCTACGTATCTGACCGCGACCGTGGCCGAATTGGAAGGCCACGGCCACTTGACCGGTGAGGGCGCAGGGCGGCTGGCTGCCGAGGCCGGCGTGGGCACCCTCCTCGTTAGCCACATTGCCGATCAGGCTCTCGCTCCGAGAATCTTGGCCGACGCCGCCCAGACCGCGGGCGGGGATGTCACCGCTGTGCTAGCGAGACCCGGAGATCGTTACCCGCTCACACGTCGCGTAGCTGCCCTCACCCTCAGACCGCACTAGTCGCGCAGTGTTCGACGGGACGAATCCGTCGCCAAACCCGCTACCGCGCGAGCCGCTCCACGACGCTGCCGAACACTCGTGGCAACGCGCCGGCGGTCGGCACAATGCCGGAGCGCAGACCCGATTGCGCGGCGGCGACGAAGCCGGATGTGTCCACCCGAAAGCAGCGGGTCGCGTGCGCCCATTCGCGTTCGTAGAGGGCCGGGCGCCCGGCAAGGATGCAGTCGATGGCCGATCGTGCTTGGCTGAGCCCGAGTCGGATGCCCTCGCCGGTGATCGCGTTGACATAGCCGGATGCATCGCCCACGAGCAGTACCCGGCCGACGTCCCGGCGGGACGCGCCCTGACGGATGGGTCCCGTCCCCGCAGCGAGTTCGCAGCCGTCGCGCCGGCCAATCGCCCGCCGAGCGACGAGATACCGGCGCTTGCCCGGTCGAGGGACCGCGAGCGGAGACCTTATGTGTGCTCCTGGACGTCGACGAGCCAGCCCGCCAGTGAACGTTGGCGTTGCTCCGGCGGTGGCACAGTGAACTGTTCAACAGAAGGGAGCGCTTCGGCTTCTTCGTCGATGCGCAGCCGAACTCCTTGAGCCGAGGTTAACATCGCTGTATTCGCAACTGGCTCGATCTCGATCATGTATCGAGAGGGCGTAGTTCCTGCGAACGCACCATAGCCGAGATCGCGGCCGACCATCGGCCACTCGTTACCGTCCGCCGGCCTGATCGATGAGTTCCGGCCCGAGCACGTCAGCGAGAGCAGCATGCGGCGTTCGTGTCTCGATACCGAAGTCGACCTCATCGCCGATCGCAAAAGCATCGCCACAGCACGCCCGTTCCCATTTCGTCAGCCACACGCGCGTCACAACGCCCACGCTAGCTGTTGTTCCCACGCTGCGACTCAGCCGACGCGTTTGGGGATCCACTCCCTGTACGTTGTAGCTGTCCTACTCAGGGTTCCCGTCAGCGTCTCACTCCTGAGCTGTCGGTGGCCCAACGCTCCCGGAGCTGCGGAGAGCATCTTCGATTTCCGAGTCCTTGAATCCAGCCACCTGAAGCGAATCGCGAATCCGCGCATCGGAAAGCTCTTGCCTTCTCCGAGCTCGCTCCGCAGAGCGAGTCAGTCGCCAATATCTGAACAGCTTGGTTGCCAGGATCACCGCATAGAGCGCGATTCCAAAGACGACCAGTGCGAGCACGGCCCCGGCGAATGCGGTCACAATCTCCACTGCGAGGATCCTTTCCTGAGCTCCGTCCCGGCCACATCAGGTAACTGTTTGAACAGGTGGGATGCGAGCGGAGGCCCCAAAGCGATTCCCCGATGTCCCCCTCGGTTAGCCACAGCCTATTGCCGCGGCCCCGCAGACCCAACCCAAGGCTCCGGCTCCGATGCATCTCGACAAGCACTCGGCAAGACTGCCAAGCTCGCAGGCCACTGACCAACAAACACCCGCACAAGGTTCCACCTACGGGTGTCCATCTCGGCGCTGCCCTGCATTGACGCCAACCGAAATACGCTGACGTGCCTCATAACCCATGGCTTGAGCGACGCCATTCTCGTCATAGGGGGGACTAGGGACGCCCCGTGATGCTTCCCCTGCGAGCCTTGGGCGCGAGCACCAAGGCAGTCCCCGGTTCACGACACCGGTGCATCAAGAGACGCCCGATTTGCGGACCGACGGATTACTCGGTGAACAGAACGCTGACAGATAGTTTGTGAACATGACAGAGTATCGACGCCCCACGTTCCCGGTGGAGATCTACCGGGATGAGCAGGGCCACCCGCTTGATTATGGAAATCGATGGGGAGGAGCGTCTCCGCCCGGAGACACGTATTCCCGCGTTAGTAATCCGCAGCGATTCGAGCCGGTGCACAAAGTCGCCGACGCTCTCATCGAATGGCTGCAGACCACCTTCGACGTTGCCATGGACCAAACCCCGAACGTGGCTGACGTCGTCGACGGACTACTCACCCTCCGACGAGGAGACAGGCGTGCTTAGCCTCGGTCCACCGGTCACGGACAGCTCAGGACTGGCTCCTCACTGATGCAGCGGGCGGACCTGCTCCGCGTGGGCACCCACCGGATCACAGCGACGCTTACCGGCGCTCACGTGAGCGACACGACGGGCGTCTCCGGCGCGTTCATCGATGTCGGTGCGACCTACGACACGGTGCGCTCCGGCAGCACGGCACGTTAACGCGGCGACGCCGAAATCTTGGGCCGGCACCACGAAGATCGTCCGAGCCGTCCTCGACGACCTCTCTGCGTATGAGTACAACGTGGTCTTCCGATGATCCCCGCTGCAGGCCGTGCGGCTCTCGCGGGCGGCGTGTTGACCTCGCGTTGGCTCTCTTCACGGCCTGCGGGCCCGATCCGGTCAGCTCGGGCGGGTTGGTCTGGCGCTTGACGGGGACGTCCGCCGTGGAAGGACTGCCGGGCGGTTGTGCGATCGGCGGAGGGACAGGCGATCCTCCCGGTCGCCGTCAAGAACGGGCCCTTCTGGGAGCCGACGGGAGCCGAACCGCTCGCCAACCCACGGAAGTGGGCCACCCTGGGGGTGACGCTGAGTCAGTCGGACGTCTCGGAGCTGGGTGGCACGGTGACTCGGTTCGAAGAGTACGGCGGCTTCCAGATCTCCGCCCCGCCGGGCCAGTACGCCATCTGCTACTGGCAGCAGCGAATCGGAGGCGGGGTCTCCGGCTGCTCTGACCTTGAGTTGCCGCGCGAAGAGAACTCGCTGCATTCTAGGGCGAGGCGGTCGGCGTCACCGTTCTAGCACCGTGTAGTAACAACCAGACCATCAGGCGTTCCGCTATCTCAGAAGCGGCCGCGCTCGAAATTGCGAAGTCAGTTGTTAATCAGTACGACGTTGAAATGACGTTGGCAGGAGAGGTTACGTTCACACCCTGCGGAGACCTTGGTCAGGTACCCACGCTCCGAATTCGAAGGGACCACACCTTGCCTCGCCCCCTGATCCGACTCCTGTCCATTCCGGCCCTTGCGATAGTACTGGCGGCGTCTGCACCGGCCCAGGCCCAGGCCGCCCCGCCCGATCAGGCCGCAGATGCCGACAATCCGCGTTCGTCGAATTCCGCGACCCTGGTGTATTTCAACGACGCCCACGAGATCGGCCCGGTACTCTCCGGTGGACAGGACCGCGGCGGTGTCGCCCGTCTCTCCACTGCGATCGACACGGTGCGTGAGGACAACCCAGCGACATCCGTCGTCTTCGGCGGTGACCTGGCCGGAGGCACGCTCTTCGGCGGGCTATACAAGGGGTTCCCGATGGTCGACGCCTTCAACAAGATCGGCGTAGACCTCGCGAACTTCGGCCAGCACGACTTCGACTTCGGGATCGATAACGCCCGCGAGCTCGTTGCCGCGTCGGAGTTTCCGTGGATCACCTCCAACCTGGTCGACGCTGAGGGCGAGCCGTTCGTGGCGGGAGGCACGTGGGAGGTCCAGCGCATCGGCAAGGTGCGAGTGGGCTTCATCGGCCTGACCGACGCCATCGATACGACCTTGGCCAGCGACCAGCTCGACGAGACCGATCCCGTCGAAGCCGCACGGGCCGCCGTGGCCGACATGACAGCGACGGAGAAGGTAGACGTCGTGGTGGCAGTGACTCAGCACTCGATGGACGACAACCGGGTGCTGGCGCAGGCCGTACCGGAGATCGATGCCATCTTCGGCGAGGAGATGGCTGAGTACGAGGCCGTCATCTCCTACTCCGGCAGGGTCCCTCTGATGGCGCCCGAGGGAAACATCGGCTCGCTCATCCGGCTCGACATCACCAAAAAGGGCGGCGAGTACATCGTCGCCCCGTCCGTGATCGAGGTGGACCACACGGTCACCCCGGACCCGAGTCTGCGCCAGCTCGAGAAGTTCTACGAGGCCGATATGGCGGCCAACCTCTCAACGGTCCTCGCCACTGTCCAGACCCCGCTGCTCAACCCTGATAACGCCGTCCGCCGCCAGGAAACAGCTCTCGGCAACTGGGTAGCGGATGCCTTCCGCGCGTACCACGGCACCCAGATCGGGTGGATGAATGGTGGTGGCCTGCGCGCAGAGGCACCAGGGCCGGACTTCACCACGCGGGACGCGTACTCCATCGCACCCTTCGATAACAAAGTCATGGTGGTGCAGGCGTCCGGGGCCGGGATCGTTGCAGCACTCGAGCAGGGAGTTGGACACGTGGACATTCTGGGAGGCGGCTTCCCCCAGGTGTCGGGGATTTCCTACTCCTACTCCCCCAGTGCAGCCGTCGGCTCACGCGTAAGCAACGTCCGGGTCGCCGGGGAACCAATCGACGTCGAATCCACGTACTCGGTAGCGGTAACAAACTACGTCGTCGGTGGCGGCGACGGTGTCGCCGGGTTCTCGGGAGGATCAGTGCTGGTCCCAGCTTCGGGAGCGCCAAGCGACGCGGAGGCGATCATGGCCCACGCAAAGTCGCTCGGCGTCGTCGACGCGACGACGGAGGGACGGATCACCGTCCTACCGTAAGACCGGCGCCGAAATCGGCGGCCTCGAGCACAGCGTCGCACTCACGCTTAGCGCGGCAACCCTCCACGCAGGATCCATTGTCGTGTTACGCAGGCAGCGAGCCCACCACAACGGCTCACCTGGTCCGCGCATCATGGTGACAATTCAGCTCATCGCCAGTGCCATGATCAGTTCTGGCTTTGTCAACCCAAGTGGGACCCACCGGGGCAATCTAAGCGGGGCCCACTGACCTCCCGTCGATATGGCTCCGGAGCAGGTCTGAGAGTCCGCGGGGATGATCCTTGTTCATGCGTTTTTTGCGGTGCTGGCCGGTTCCAAGGTCGAGTTCGAGGCCGCGTGCAAGCAAGCGCGTCCTCTGATTAGCGGCCAGCCCGGGTTTCGTTCCTTATCCTTGTCAGGATCAATGGGATCGCCGAACTTATATGTTCTTGTTGCGGATTGGGATTCCGTGAAAGCTCACACGCGAGGGCTTCATCGTCGAGCCACGCACGTTGCTGGTTGAGAAAATCGGCGAACTGATTCGCGTTTTGATTCCGATCGCCAACTTCATTGTCAAGGTCGTTCCTCCTATCATGACCTGGTTGCGAGAGAAGGCCGAGCTGCCCAACCTGCCATGTACGCGCACCTGCCCGGACCGTTGAGTCGGCCCGAGCAGGTTTCTGTCATCCCCGTCAGCCGCCGTGGACCGGCGTCATGGGACCCGCGGCGGGGTCAGCGGTAGGCCACGCCGTTGGCCGTCACGGAAACCCGCGTACCCGCGGTTCCGTCCAGGAGCGCCGGCAATTCTGTCAGGGATCCGATGAAGGCGTCGCCACCGGTGTTGAGGGCGAAGTCGATCGCCGCCTCAACCTTGGGTCCCATCGAGCCCGCCGGGAAGTCGAAGCCCGCGAGCGTGTCCGGGTGGACGAGCATGATAGCTCGCTGTTCTGGCGTCCCCCAGCCGGTGTAGACGGCGTCCGCATCGGTGGCGATCACTAGGGAGTCGGCCTTGAGGTCCCGGGCCAGCACCGCGCTGGCCCGGTCCTTGTCGATCACGGCGTCGACGCCGATGAGTTTGCGGGAGCCGGGCTGGTACATGGTGGGTATGCCACCGCCGCCGGCGCAAATCACCACCGTGTCGGCAGCCACCAGCGTTTCGATCGTGCTCAGCTCGAAGATCCGCTGCGGCATGGGCGAGGGCACCACCCGACGCCATTGGTCGCCGTCGGGCTTGACGACCCACCCCCACAGCACCGCCAGGCGACGCGCCTCGTCGGCGTCGTACACCGGCCCGACAAACTTCGTCGGGTCGGTGAACGCCGGGTCCGCCGGGTCCACCTCGGTCATTGTCAGGATCGTCGCGATCGACTTTTCGAACGGGAGTCGGTTGCCGAGTTCCTGTTCGATCATGTACCCGATCATTCCCTCGGTCTGGGCGCCCAGGACGTCGAAAGGGTACTCGGACGTGTGGTCGTAGGCGGCTGCCTGGAGCGCGAGCAACCCGACCTGCGGCCCGTTGCCATGGGAGATCACCAGCTGATGCTCCTGGGCGATTGGCGCGAGCGCGGCGCACGCCTTAGCGACGTTGGCACGCTGGTTTTGCACCGTCATGGGGGCGCCGCGCTCCTGGAGCGCGTTGCCGCCGAGAGCGACCACGATGCGCATCAGGAACCCAGGGTGGCGACCATGATCGCCTTGATCGAGTGCATGCGGTTCTCGGCCTGAGCGAACACGATGGAGCTGGACGACTCGAACACCTCGTCCGTGACCTCAAGCTCGCCGAGGCCGGTCTGCTTGAACAGCTGTTCTCCGACGGCCGTGTTCCGGTCGTGGAATGCCGGCAGGCAGTGCATGAACTTGACGTCGGGGTTGCTGGTCTTAGCCAGGACGTCCTTGGTGACCTGGTAGGGAAGCAGGGCGGCGATGCGTTCGTCCCACGTTTCCTTGGGCTCGCCCATGGAAACCCAGATGTCGGTGTAGATGAAGTCGACCCCGGCCACGCCCTCGGCGACGTCCTCAGTGTGGGTCAGCCGCGCGCCCGTGCTCTCTGCGATCGTCTGGGCGGCCGCGATCACCTCGTCGGTGTTCCACAGCTGACGGGGGGCCACGATACGCACGTCCATGCCCATCAGTGCCCCTGCCACCAGCAGCGAGTTCGCGACGTTGTTGTGCGCGTCTCCGAGGTACGCGAAAGCGATCTCGTGGTCGTTCTTGGTGGAGTGCTCGCGCATCGTGAGCATGTCGCACAGCGCCTGGGTGGGATGCCACTCGTCCGTCAACCCGTTCCACACCGGCACACCCGACGACGCGGCCAGTGTCTCGACGTTGGTCTGCGCCGAGCCGCGGTACTCGATGGCGTCGAACATCCCGCCCAGCACCCGCGCGGTGTCCTTAACGGACTCTTTGTGCCCCATCTGTGACCCGCTCGGATCGAGGTAGGTCACGTGGGCGCCCTGGTCGTGCGCGGCGACCTCCATGGCGCAGCGGGTCCGGGTGGAGGTCTTCTCGAAGATGAGGGCGATGTTCTTTCCGGTTAGCCGCGGCAGCTCGGTGCCGGCGTATTTGGCTGCCTTGAGGTCCGCGGCCAGGCCGAGGAGGAACTTCCACTCCTTCGGGGTGAAGTCGACTTCCTTAAGGAAACTCCGGTTGTGCAGGTTAAAGCTCACAGGATCACCGCATCTCTTTCGATTGGACAGGACAGACATCGCGGACCGCCGCGGCCGCGGCCGAGCTCGGATCCCACGACGGGTACGACTTCGATGCCCTCGTCGGCGAGGTATCGATTGGCGGTAGTGTTCCGCTCATAACCCAGCACGACGCCGGGGGAAACGGCGAGGAAGTTGTTCCCATCGTTCCACTGCTCTCGCTGCGCACCCGCGCGATCGATTGGGGTGCGCAGGACCCGAACCTTGTCGACGCCGAGGGCCTCGGCCACGAGAGGAAACAGGTCCGTGTGCTCCGTGATGTCGTAGTCGCCGCCGGACCCCACCGGGGTGAGCACGAACGCGCGCAGCGTTTCGGGCAGGTACGGATACAGGGAGAACGCGTCGCTGTCGACCATTGTCATGGCGGTGTCCAGGTGCATGAACGCCCGCTCTTTCGGCAGCTCGACGACGATCACCTGGCGGACATGGCCGCCCTGGAAGAGCAGTCGTGCCAGTGTCTCGACCCCCTGGGGCGAGGTCCGCTCGCCCATCCCGATCATCAGCACCCCATTGCCGATCACGAGCACGTCGCCGCCCTCGACGGTAGCGGGCTCGTGGGGCAGGGAATCGTCGCCGTAGACGATCTCCAGCCCGGCGTCGCGGAACATCGGGTGGAACTTGTAGATCAGGCGGGAGTTGATGGTCTCACGTTTGCGTGCCCGCTTGGCCATTGGGTTGATGCTCAGGGCGCCGTACATCCAGGCCGAGTTATCGCGCTGGAACAGGTGGTTCGGCAGGGGCCGCAGCAGGAAGTCATCGATGCCGAGAGACTCCATCAGAAGGCTGGGCGTGTGCAGCATCGGCATGACGTCACTCTTAAGCACGCCCCCGATCAGGAGCTGGGAAAGGACCTCCGACGACGTTTGGTCGACGATCCGCTCCAGCGGCTTGTCCAGCGCGGGCCCGAACCGGATGGCCGTGGTCAGACACTTCTGCAGGAACTCCCGGGCACCCGGCGCGTCCAGCGCCGCGGCAAGCAGTTCGCGGAAGTAATGCACCGTCACGTTGCGCTCTCTGAGCTGGCCGACGAACGCGTCGTGCTCTTCCCTAGCGCGATCGGCCCACATGACGTCGTCGAAGAGCAGGTCGTCGACGTTGTCCGGGGTCAGCCGACTGAGCTCGAGACCCGGCCGGTGGACGATCACCTGGCGCAGCACTCCTACCTCGGATTCAACACGAAATGGCATGGCTATTCCTTACTGTATTGATGGTGTAAATGGTTAGCGGTACTCGGGCACGGGGGCCGGCTTAGTCATCCAGTGCCGCTGCGCAAGGTAGACCGGGATCCCGACGACGAACGCGCCGCCGGCCATCAGGAACGGGCCCCAGACGACGTACCACAAGTCGCTGGTGTTCCTGGAGTAGTAGATGAAGGCGACCGAGAAGATCAGCGCCACGACCGCCACCGACACATCGAACGCGAACCTCGGCGTGTGGACTGGGTGGCTGTCCCGCCAACGCCATTTGATCTGGACCAAGGCGGAGAATGCGTAGGGCACGGCCGCCGTGATCCCGGTCATTAGGACCAGGGTGGTAAACACCGTTGAGCCGCTGGTTCCCAGATAGCTGATCACCACGGCGACCGACGCCAGCGCGGTGGACGCGATGATCCCGAATGCCGGAACCCGGCGACGCGACAGGCTCCCGAACCGCGCCGGGAACAGCCCGTCCTTCGCAGCAGCCAACGGCATCTCCGCACAGATCATTGTCCAGCCGTTCAGCGCGCCGATACCGGAGACGATGACGGCCAACGCCACCAAGTCCCCGGCCCAGGAACCGCCGCCGACGATCGAGTTGGCCGCGACGGAGTAGGACGCCTTGTTCACGTCCATAGCCAGCTGCGAGGCGGGCACGATGCCGAACACGGCAACCATCGACAGCAGGTAAACGATGGCGCTAGCGAGCGTGCCGTAGATGGTCGCCTTCGGGACATTCCGTTCGGGATCGCGGACCTTCGCCGCGGCAACGGCCGCGGTCTCGACGCCCAAATAGCTGAACAGTGCGATCGCCATCGCTCCACCGATCGCCGACAGGCTGCTGTCACCGCTGAGGTTCCACGGCGTGAAGTTCCCCGCCTTGATGAAGAACAACCCGACGGTCGACATGATGGCCAGCGGGATGAACTTCAGCACCGTCGTCCAGACTTGGACCGAACCCATCGCGCGCACGCCAGTCAGGTTGATCACCGCCGGGATCCACAACCCGACGAGGGCGATCAGGATGGACCAGCCGACCGCGCCGTCCTTGTTGAGGAAGTGCTCGACGTAGTACACCCAACCGACGACGATCGCCGCGTTGCCCGCCCATGCCGTGATCCAGTAGGACCAGGCGTTAACGAACCCGGCCGCGTTGCCGAACCCTGAGCGTGCATAGGCATACGGTCCGCCGGCAGCGGGCAGGCGTCGCGACATCACCGCGAACATCAACGCAAGTGCGACCGCCCCGACGGTGGCGAGGCCCATGGCGACCAGGCTGATCGGGCCATACGACGCTAATGCGTAGGGCAGCGAGAAGATACCGACACCGATGATACTGCCCATAATCAGTGCAGTCGACTGAGGCAAAGACAGGGCGCGTTCGGTTGTACGCCCCTCGGGCTCGGTCGGGACAGACCCGACCTCGGAACTTGATTGGACCATGATGACCTCCGGCGTTGATACGGATATGTGACATCCGATCGTCAGGGCGAAAGTTTTCCGGGCTTAGCGGCCGAGAGAACCAAGTGGCGAGTTCACGGATGTTCTTGAGTGGAGCGTGACAGAAACCGACGCAGGGCAATGCCTGATCAGATTTCAAGAAACGCAGTGGTTGAACTTAACATTGATGGCACGCCGATCACCGCCCCAAAGAGCCATCGCTTACGGCCGAGCAGAAATCGAGACAATGACGTCAGCGACCAGACCCAAGAGGTTCTTGGGATCGAAGGGACCGGCGATCAGATCGAGTACGACGAAGAATGAGGCGCCGGCGACAGAATCGCGCAGGTAGCGCACCACCGACAAGTCCTCGACGGCAAAATCGACGGAGTCGAAGATGGCGATCTAGTCGTAGTGCGTGCGCCCCGCCGCCTGGGTCTTATCAGTAATCGAGGTAGTGATGATGTCGGCCCCCGCCACCGCGTCCCGCACGCTCGCTACCACGACGACGTCGAAGCCGAACGGCCGGGCGGTGATGTTCTTTACGTTCATAAAACGCACCACGACAACTTTCTCTTTGTTTTCTGTAATCAGCCTATGACCGGGCAATGTGCACGCGTAACGAGCAGAACGAGCCAATATGCTCCATCAATCTTTTAGGATGGTTACCTTGGCTGTACAGTGTGAATCATGCATACGCTCGATGACCTCGATCGCCGCCTAATCGGCGCGCTGCGGGCGGACGGACGAACCCCCGTTACCACGCTCGCCCATGACCTCGGAGTCACGAGGGCAACGGTGAACATCCGGCTGCAGCGACTGCTGGACTCGGGCACCGTCCTCGGATTCTCCGTCCGGGTTCGCGAAGAGCGGGATCCCGACTCGATCCGGGCGATCGCGCTCATCGAGGTCGAGGGGCGCTCAACAGATCGGGCGATCAGCCAACTTCGCGGCTTTCCCGAAGTCCGGGCGCTACACAGCACGAACGGCGGCTGGGACCTGGTGGCCGAGATCCGGACCGACACGCTGAGCAACTTCGACCGGTTACTCGGCCAGATTCGCTCCGTCGAGGGCGTCGTCAACAGCGAGACGAGTCTCCTGCTCAGTTCGACGCTGTCGTAAGCCGTCACACATCGGTTCTGCAAATCCCGAGACTTTACAGGACAACCGAACCTTTCAGTGGGGACGCGGGCTTTTGCACCACCGGGTGGCAGGTTGGCCCGCGCACGATGTCCGATGGCCTTGTCTTGCACTCTCCCTTTGACACTTTGGCGGTGACACTTTGGCGGCCATGCTTGCGCGCGTTCCCGCGCCGCGTTGTAGCGCGATGGCTCCCAGATAGTCGTGGATTCGCCAAAGGGCTCCGCGGGCGAGGTGCCGGCCTTCGCGTGCTGAACTTGGGGCGGCGGCAATGCCGATACGGCCACACCGATGGGAACCATAATGTTCACGATGATGGCGGCACTCGGTCATATGGAACACGAAATCAAGCGAGAGCGTGTGGTCGACTCGATCAACAAGCGCCGCGACGCCGGCAAGGATCTGGACGGCCGACCGCAGCTCATCACTGACAGCCAAATTCGCAACGCCAGAGGACTTATAGAAAGTGGCGAGACAACGGCACAGGTTGCGCTCGACCTCGGAATGTCCCGAGTTCGAAAAAGCGATCGCGGCTTACTCCTGGGATGTGGCTATCGAGGCGCTTGGTGCCGCCTGAGGGTTTTCAGTCCTTTCCTCCCGCTTGCGGTTACTGCTTCCACTGCACCGCGATCCGTCGGCCGCCACTATCTTCGGCTGATTGGCCGCCGAAGCCGACGGGAGGGCGGGTAGCGGCGTTAGGCGGCGTTCGCCACGACGCGAAGCGAGCCGTTCTCGGTGGTGACGTCCAGTGCTGAGAGGTCACGGACGACCACGGTCGCCGCCGGCAGATGCGCAGCGTCATGCGACGTGCTCACGGCGATCGTCGCGGCTGCCTCGGAGGCAAGACCAGCATCGATGCCAGCTGGTGCGTCTTCGACGACGATGCACCGGCGAATGTCCACGCCGAGTCTTTCCGCGGCAAGCCGGTAGCCCTGCGGGCTGGGCTTGCCCTCGGTGACGTCATCAGCCGCGATCAGCACAGCGGGAACGGGCAGTCCAGCTACTGCGAGCCGAGCACGCATGAGCTGTTGCGAGCCGGACGTCACCGCCGCCCAACGATCGGCAGGGAGGCTCGCGAGCAGGCGTGCGGCTGCTGGGAGAGCGGTTACGTCGTCGAGGTCATGCAGCTCGAGCTGCTCTAGTTCGAGCGTCGCCGCTGCACGGTCCTCCTCGGGAACGAACATCGCGACGGTGTCTTCGGAGCGGCGGCCATGACATACGCGCAGCACCTCCTCAATGTCCACATCGTGGTGGCTCGCCCACGATCGCCAAGTCCGCTCGACTACGGGGGTCGAGTCAACGAGTGTGCCATCGATGTCGAACAAGATTGCTTCAGCGGTGAACTCCATCACGCCAACATAACGGACTCAACTTTGCAAGTGCCTCGTTCAAGGATCACCTGTCGGACGCCTGGCCCTCCCAGGGGCCTGCGCCACTAACCCCCGATACCGTGGATAAATGCTGCACATACTCGTAGCAACGTCGACCTGGCTCGACCTGGCCAAGCGCCGTGACGGACAGCGTTGGATCGTGGCGCTTCGCGTCCTTTCACACCAAAGGCACGTCGTACCCATCGTGCCCAAATTGGTCATTGATGAGTTTAAGCAAAATCAGGACCGCATTGAAACGTCAATGACTTCGTCGATTGCGCAACATTTCATGCAGATCAAGCAGGACCTCAGCGATTTCGGCGGCGAGCGGAATGGCGATCAATCCGCCGACCAGACTCTGACCAGCGACGCCACCAAATAGCGATCACGGAACGCCGCCACAGAGCGCCGAGAAGAAACGGCTCTGGACCGGGTCGAGGTTCAGTCTTCTTCTTCAGCGCGCGAGAGCCGCTGCGACACGTAGACGGGGATGAACGAAGCAAGGATTATGACGGTGGCAACAACGTTGACGACGCTGGCCTCGTTGGGGCGGGCCATCTGGTTCATGATCCACAGCGGCAGCGTGTCTACTCCCGGCGGTGCCGTGAAGATGGTCACCACGACCTCGTCGAAACTGAGGGCGAACGCCAAGAGGCCGCCGGCGACGAAGGCGGTGCGAAATTGGGGGAAGGTGATGATTCTGAAGGTCTGCCAGAGCCCGGCCCCGAGGTCCATCGAGGCCTCCTGCAGGTTCGGGCTCATTCGCCGCAGTCGGGCAAGTACGTTGTTGAAGACCATGACCATGCAGAAGGTGGCGTGGGCAACGATCATGCCGAAGTATCCGATCTGGATGCCGATGGGTTCGAGAAGATTGTTGTAGGTGTTGCTGAGGGCGACACCCGTGACGATTCCGGGCAGTGCGATGGGGAGCACGACGAGCAGGTTGACAGTCTGCTTGCCGAAGAAGCTGTAGCGCTGCAGCGCGAATGCGGTGAGCGTGCCGAGCACCAGTGCCATCGCGGTGGCGCCGAGGCCGACGACGATCGAGTTGAGTAGGGCGGCACGGATGGGCTCGCTGGTGAAAGCGACCACCCACCAGTTGAGTGAGAAGTCCGTCACCGGCCAGGTGGCGATCCGGGCGACGTTGAATGAGTTGAGTACGACGAGGGAAAGGGGGATGTACATGAACACGAGCACGACGGCGACGATGGCGCCGAGGCCGATCTTGGCTCCGCGGGTGAGTCTCAGCATGGCGGGCTCCTACATCCGTTCCAGTGCGCCGGTCTTGCGAACGGCGAAAAGGTAGACCAGCACGAAAACGATGGGCACGACCGAGAAGGCGGCCGCGATGGGCGGGTTGAGGTTGATGTTCGACGCGATCACGCTGCCGATCATCTGGGTTGACCCGCCCACGAACTTGGCGGCGAGATAGTCGCCGAGGCTGAGCGAGAAGGTGAAGATCGATCCGGCGATGACGGCGGGCTTGAGCAGGGGCACGACGACGGTGCGGATGGTGGTCCAGCTCCGCGCTCCCAAGTCGGCCGACGCGTCGAAGAGGTTGGCCGGGATCTGGCGCACTGCGGTGTAGACGGGCAGGGCCATGTAGGGGAACCAGAGGTAGGTGAGGGTGAGGACCACGGTCGTGTAGCTGAATCCGGGACCGCTGAGGCCGAGGGGTTCGAGGGCCGAGTTGAAGAAGCCGTTCTCGGTGAACGTGATTCGCATGGCGAGGATCTTCACCAGGTAGCCCGCCCAGAGCGGCAGGGTGATGGCGACGGCCAAGAAGGCACGCAGCCAGGGCGACGCCACTTTGGCCATGAAGATGCCCAGCGGGATGGAGAACATGACGCTGAGGAGGGTCACCAGCAATGCGATCGACAGTGTGCGCAGCGAAGTCGAGAGGTAGGCGGGGTTTTCGACCAGCCGTACGAAGTTGTCGAAGGTGAAACCTGGGATGACCTTGGAGGTGAACGGGTCGGTGCGCCAGAACGCGGTGATCAGGAGCATCACGAGGGAGAAGATGTAGACGCCGACGAGCCAGGTCAGGGGCAACGCCAGCAGCCCGAGCAGGCGCAGCCGCGGACTGCGATGCAGCCGGGTCGAGAGGGGGTTTCTGCCGGCGGGTTGGACCCGGCCCGGGCCGTGTGTCTTGACGCGGCCCGGCTCGGCTGGCGTGACGCGGGGCACTGTGCTGGTCACGGTGATTCCTTAGCTGCTTGCGGATGCGGGTGGGGGTCGGTGGGGCCCCGGTCGGGGCCCCACCGGAAGGTGACTAGCTCTTGACGGTGAGCCAGGCATCCGTCCACTGCTGGAAGTTGGTGCAGGTGATGTCGGTACGTCCGTCGATGCACTGCTCGAGTGGAGTGGTCCAGAACCAGACGTTCTCGAAGTACTCCTCGTCGGTGGCGTGGAAGTACTCGCAGTGCGCTGCGGCCTCTTCGCTGGTCTCGCAGAACGCGCCATTGGCCGGGGCCATACCGAAGCCCATCGCGATCGCGCCGTTGACCTTGGCGGAGCTGGTGTAGTCCATCCACAGGTAGCCGCAGTTGGGGTTCTTCGCCTCGGCCGAAATCATCCAGGCGTCTGCCCAGCCGGTAGAGCCCTCTTCGGGCAGCACGCTCTTGAACTTCTCGTCCTCGGTAAGCTTGCGCAGGATCTCCCACGAGGTTCCCACGACTGACGTTGCACCGGCGTACGAGGTGATCTGGGCGACCGGGTCGGCCCAGTACTCGCTGACGATTCCGTTCTGCGTCTTGAGCAGCTCGATGGCGGCGTCAAGCTGCTTCTGGTCGAGTGCGTACGGGTTGGTGATGCCCAGATCGGGTTCGTGCGTCATCAGGTACACGGCGGCGTCGGCGATGTAGATCGGGGCGTCATAGGCGATGATCTCGCCGGCGTAGGGGCTGTCTTCCTCCCACACGACATCCCAGCTCGTGGGCGCTTCGGTGACGATTTCGCTGTTGTACTGCAGGATGTTCGCACCGCGGCCGATCGGAACGCCATAGCTCTTGCCGTTGATCGTGTCGTAGATCTGGCCCTGCATTCCCTTGACCGTGTCGTCGCCGAAGTTGGGGATCAGGTCGATGTTGATCGGCGCGACGTCGCCGCCGGCGATCAGGCGCAGGCTCGCATCGCCGGAGGCCGAGACGAGGTCGTAGTCTCCGGTCCGCATAAGCGTGACCATCTCGTCGCTCGTGCCTGCGACGCGACGGTTGACGGCGCATCCGGTTTCTTCGGTGAACTGCTCGGACCATGCCGGCTCGACGAATCCACTCCACGCGACGATGTTCACCTCGCCCTCAGCCTTTCCCAGCTTGTCCATCATGGGCACGTCAGGAACGTCGATACTGAGGCCGCCGGTTGCTGGGTCGCCGTTCTCCGTGTCACCGGTGCCGCTGCAGCCGACGAGCACCAGCGTTGCCGCTGCCATCATCGCGGGAAGCAGCATGTACTTCTTCTTCATGGAACTCTCCTAGTGATTCGTGGTGCAGGGTTGGTGTCGTGATGGTCGTTCGGCTCAAGGGACGATCGACACGTGATCGGTCTTCCAGATGGCGCGCACGGCATCGCCGCGGCCGAAGGCGGCCGCCGCCGTGGGGTGGTGGTCGTTGTGGCGTTCGGCGGTGAGTCGCAGGCCGGCAGCAGTCTCGATGATGTACCGCGTGGTCGGGCCGGTGTAGACGGTTTCGTAGACGGTGCCGAGCACGGAGGTCTCGTTGGCGGCGACGGCAGAAGCCGCATCGGCGAGTCGCACCCGCTCCGGGCGCACGCTGATGAGCTTGTCTATTCCGGTGATGACGCTGGCGTGGGCCGGGGCGATGAGGTTCGAGATCCCCAGGAATCCGGCTACGAACGAAGTCTGAGGAAACTCGTAGACCTCGTTGGGCGTTCCAACCTGTTCGATCCGACCGTTGTTAAACACGGCGACGCGGTCGCTGAGGGTGAGGGCCTCCTCCTGGTCGTGGGTGACGAAGATGAAGGTGATGCCGACCTCGCGCTGGATCTGCTTGAGTTCGACCTGCATCTCTTCGCGCAGCTGCTTGTCGAGAGCGCCGAGCGGCTCGTCAAGCAGCAGCACGCTGGGCTGCAGGATCAGTGCGCGGGCCAGCGCAATGCGCTGCCGCTGCCCGCCGGAGAGCTGGTGAGGCAGGCGGTCGGCGGTGTGCGCGAGGCGCACCTGCTTCAGGGCCCGCTCGACCCGTTCCACCGTTTCGGACTTGCCCATCCTGCGCACCCGCAGCCCGTAGCCGACATTCTCGGCGATCGTCAGGTGGGGAAACAGCGCGTAGTCCTGGAAGACCGTGTTCACGTTGCGGTCGAACGGGGCCATGCGGGTGACGTCGACGCCATCGAGCTCGATAGTGCCGCTCGTGGCGTCCTCGAAGCCGGCAATCATGCGCAGAACCGTGGTCTTGCCTGAACCAGAGGGCCCGAGCATAGAGAAGAACTCCCCGGCGTGAACTTCAAGGTTGAGCTCTGCGACGGCGACGACATCCCCGAACACCTTGGTGACGGAGTGCAGGCTGACGCCCTTGGGGGCGGGGGAAGCAGCTGATGCTGCTTCCAGCAATGCGCGGCCAAACTGTGCCATTGGTCAATGACTCCTTGGAACGACGGTGGTCTAAGAGGTTGAGAATAAACCTATAGTTCCATAGGTTTTGTTTCAAGCAGATTAACTTTATTTTGCGGAGTATCCGTCGCGGCACCGACGGAGTGAGGGAGAATGAGGCCGTGCCCGCATCCACGACGCCCTCCCGGCGGGGCGAGCCCTCGCGTCTGCAGAGCGCCGTGTTCCAGCCCATCGGCGACGCGGGACGGGCGGCGCTGGTGGAGCGCCGCATCGCCGAAGCGATTACCGGCGGAGTCCTGGCCCCCGGCACGAAACTCCC